>JAIPJQ010000044.1 GCA_021734065.1 Fidelibacterota bacterium
CACTACACTGCTTTCCCTGGTGCTGGTAAGTTGCGGCACCAAATGGGATTTGCCAACCACCGGCAATTCCGATGACAACACCTTTGGCGCCGGCGATACCACCTACATTCGGATCAGTCCCGACTGGTCGGGAGCCAATGGGTACACCTTCGCCAATCCGTGGGATGTAATCGTGGGTCGGGATGGGTATATCTTCGTAGCCAACCACACACCGCCGGGTATCCGGGTGCTGGATGGCGCTGGAAATATGATCACCACCGACGCTTATGGGAACGATTTTACCCCCCTCAGTGAATTGAGCCGATCACCGTACGCCATTTCACAGGACAGCCGTCTGAACCTGTTTATCACCGACAGCAGCAATCAGGTGTGGGTCTGGAATCAATACGCCAAAAATGTGGGCATTAGGACGTTGGTAACAGCCATTCAATTCGACAATGACGGCTGGGTCAGCGATCTGGATTCGCTGGCGGACATATTTACCGCTTACGGCACTGCCACAGAGCAACATATGGACTCAATCGTTACCACCACCACCGGACTGGATGAATGGCTGGGCGTGCGCCCCTTCTGGGATGGCAATTCCACGGCAGATTCACTGAATGCCGCTCATTATTACCTGGGCGCCGATACCACCCGGTTTGTGAGTGTTACCGCCGGTCCGGATGGTTCTGATTTCTGCTATGTGGCGGACGCGGCATCCGACGCTATTTTGAAAATGTCCTATCGACGGGCGGCGCTGGCATTAACCAATGAAGATCAGCTCCTTTTTCTCTATCGCGGCAAAATTTCAGCCCGGACAGCGTCACACGGTACCGGCAATGGTACAGTGAACGACCCCAAAGGGATGACCGTGGATGCTGAGGGCGGTCTCTACTACGCGCAATGGGGGGAGATTTTTGGTGTGCATAAAATCGGCGGGAGTACCGTTTTTGATCTGGGTGTAAATCCCATCATGGACCTGAACCGCTTCGCCCAGCCGTCGGATGTTGCGGTTGATGCGATGGGGAATATCTATGTGGCCGACACCGATCACCATCAGATCCAGCAGTTCACACGCAATGGCGACTTCAATTTCTATGTGGGTGTTTCCAAAGTCCGTATTGACACAACGCTCATCGATTCAACGCTATCCGATACCGGCTGGGTATTTACAGAGATGGATACCATCGTTGAAAAATATTCGGCCGATATTCTGAACCAGCCCCGGGGGGTTGCCGTGGATGCCAATGGTGTGGTGTATATAGCCGATACGGGTAATGACAGAATTATGCGCTTCAAGCTCTCCACCGATTTTGATTACGATCAGCCGGAATAGGCTGGTGAATTCCGTGACTTCCACACTTAAAAACTACCTGCTGCTGGTGGTTATCATCACCTTCACCATCTCCGTTGACCAAATGACCAAATCCTGGGCGCGACAAAACCTGAAATCGGCCGGTACCATAGAGGTAGTGAGCGATATTTTTATTCTAACTTACGCGGAGAATGACGGCGCTTTTCTGGGATTGGGTTCCAACCTGCAGCAACCGTACAAAACCATCCTGCTCACCATCTTTCCCGTATTGCTCACGCTTGGCGCACTGGGATACTTGCTGGTAAAGCATCATGATTTAACTCGCGGTGAATTGATCAGCATTGCTTCAATCGTGGGCGGCGGTGCCAGCAATGTGTGGGATCGGTTGGTGCATGCCGGTAGTGTCACCGACTTCCTTAATTTTGGCATCGGTCCCTGGTTCCGCACCGGGATTCTGAATACGGCCGATATGTCCATTACATTTGGGGCGATTGCGTTGGTGTTATTACATTTTGGGGAGAAAAAAGCGGTCAACTAAGTCGGTTCACCGCTTCATCGCCAGGGTCAGTCCGTCAGCAATGGGCACCAGCGACAACTCAATCCGCGAATCGTTTTTCAAATCTTCATTAAACTGCCGCATCACCTGCGTACCCGCGTCATTCTCCCCCGGATCGGCCACGCGACCGCCCCGCAGCACATTATCAACCACAATCAACCCACCCGGCCGTAACAGGGTCAGGACGCGCTCGTAATATTCCGGATATTCGATCTTGTCTGCGTCAATAAAGGCAAAGTCGAACGTCCCGGCCTGATTTTTATCCGCAATCATCTGGTCCAGCGTCTCCAGGGCAGGTCCCAGACGCAAATCCATCTTTTCTGCAACGCCGGCCCGCTCCCAGAATTCTTGTGCCACGGCGGTGTATTCCTCACTCATATCGCAGCAAACCACCTCACCCAGAGCCGGCAAGGCCAGCGCCACCGACAAACTGCTGTATCCGGTGAAGGTGCCGATTTCCAGTGCCTTATGCGCCTTCATCAGCTTCACCAGCAACGCCATAAACTGACCCTGTTCCGGCGCAATTTGCATATTGGCATTGGGCATTTTTGCGGTGGCAGTACGCAATTCCTTTAAAATTTCCGGTTCGCGCAATGACGCATTACACAAATAATCATACAGCGCGTCGGTCATGGAAATGGTTCGATTGCTCATTTGAAATAAAACTCCTCTTTGCTCCCGGGGAAGGAAGCTCGTAAGTGGAATCAGGTATTAAAAAAGCAGGCGGCGAACCTGCTTCGTTTGTCAAAATCCCCGGACTTAAACCCCGGCGGACAGCGTCCCGGGTATCGGTTTGAATGTATAGATCATAATGCCACCGAAAAAGGCGCCATCCTCCGGGAAATAGTATTCCAGAAATGGCAACCGCACCGTTTCTCCGGCGGACTGGGACGCATGAATCAAATCCTTTCCATCAATGATCATCCCCTCGTGGCCAATGACAATGCCATCCTTGAAAAAGGAGGGTTTTACAAAGGCCACACCACAAATCTCCGGCAGTCTGGCCAGCAAAGCCTCATCAATTTTGTCGTTGGGGATGTAGAACACCTTTAACTTCCGATCCCAATCCAGCGGTAATAACTCACTGCCGTCCGCTTTTTTATTCAGTGTAATGCTCACCGAATCCAGTTCGGACCGGGGAAATAATTGCTGGGTAATGTCCATGGTGTAGGGATTGCTGCGGATACGATCAACCGTGAAATGCCAGCGGTTTTTGTAGTCCGGGCGTTTCTCCCCTGAGCTCCCCCGCTTGTAATGGATCTGGACCATGTTCTGATAAGCCTGGGTCCAGGTGTTGGCCTGGGCATATGCCATGGATGTTAAGACATGTCCGGTACAGTCGGAAACATCCAGACGAATCACCGGATCGGCGTCCGGTTCCTTCCCCTCTCCCAGCTTGAAAATTTCATACGGTGTTCCCACCCGCCAGATGGCAAAGGCTTTCAATCGCTGGTGGAAATCAGGGAAATGGCTTTGAAATTGGGGCAGGATTTTGTTCAAATCATCATTGGTCAATGTCCACGGTTTGGGTTGCTGCGCCAACCAGGCGTAAGGGTCTTCCGTCTTTGACTGGCTACAAGCCGAAACAAGAAACGCCACGGTAATCGCAGCGAGTAGGAGTTTATTGCGTTTGTTGTTCAACTAAATCGTCCCTTCGGAGGCTACCAGGCATCCAGCAGCTCCTGATAATATTTGGTATGGTCATCATCCACCCGGGCCAATTGCGCCAAATAGTTGCGCTTACCAACCTCCCAGAGAAAATCGCTGAAATCCCGGTATTTGGCATCCATAAACTGCTTGATGTAAATCCGCGCCTTTTCCTTTTGCAACCCGGCTTCCAGATTGTCCAGGAAAATTTCTATCTGCCGGAAGGCCTCCTTGTCCTCATGATTGTTCCAGCGATAAATGGCTTCGTAATACGCAAATTTGAGCTTACGGAAATTTTGGTTGTTGCTTAAATCTTCAACGGTGGTAAGCCTGTCTTCCCAACCCTTTTTCAATGAGGATTGAGCGCCCTGCTCGGCAATTCGCCGCGCCGCTGCGTAGTGTTGTGCGCCACCAAATTGCTTGTAGGTATCCAGTTCGCCGGCCAGCAGGATATTGACCCAGTAATCAATGAATCCCGCCAGTGGCTCGAACCGGCTGGAATGAATCAACTGATCGCCACGGCGGTAACCGAACTGCACCAGTTTATCATAATACTTTTGATCCGCACCATTACCCCAGAAAGCCTTCCCGGTCCACAGTTGCAGGGAACCGTCTTCCGTGTAGGTGTCGATGAAGATCTGCGCCTGAATTTTAAAGGGTGTCTCGTAGGCATCAATCAACCAGTTGGTGGATTCAATGTAATACTGAATGGTGCGTTGCAGTGTTTTAGCCGCCTGCTGCTGTGTATCGTCCAGTCGCGTGGCATCAATGGTAATGTCGGCAGAGATGACCTGGGCAGTAAGGACGGCCGGTGAAAACCAGAGTAATGCCAGGATCGTGAGGATGATGCGTTTCGGTTGCATGAGGTAAGCTAAAAATAATGTCCCGGAATTTTAACACAAGATTGCTTTTTTTTCACGACGCCTGACCTTTTATTTGTCCCATGGACCTGATCAAAAAAATCCCTGAAAATATATTGAACGTCTTTCACACCGCCGGACAACTGGCTGATGAACAGCAATTGGAAATTTACACGGTGGGCGGATTCGTGCGGGATCTGCTATTGGAGCGACCGGGCAAGGATGTGGACCTCATGGTGGTGGGCGATGGCGTGGCTTATGCCCGGCTGCTGGCAAAACAACTCAAGGTCCGGAATCCGGTCATCTACGCCGAGTTCGGTACCGCGCTGATTCCCTACGGTGAATTCGTAATTGAAGTCGCTTCAGCCCGCCAGGAAACCTACCAGCCCGAATCCCGCAAGCCGGAAGTTGTCTATACGGACCTGAAAGGTGACCTCTCCCGTCGGGATTTTACCGTGAATGCCATGGCGCTGGCGCTGAACCGGGACCGGTTCGGCGAATTCATTGATTACTACCAGGGTCGTGAGGATTTGTCCCGGAAGTTGTTACGCACACCGCTGGACGCGAAAACCACCTTCTCCGAAGATCCGCTGCGCATACTGCGCGCCGCCCGCTTCGCTGCGCAATTGGAATTTACGGTGGACCCGGCGGCAATCGCTGCCATGAAAGAAATGCACACGCGGATTGAAATTGTTTCCCAGGAACGCATCACCGATGAACTGATGAAAATTCTGGCTGCCGATACACCCAGCATTGGATTTTATGTTCTGCAGGAAACGGGGTTGCTGGAACTGGTATTCCCGGAAATTGCCACCCTGGGCGGCGTTGAGGAACGGGACGGTCAGCGCCATAAGGATGTATTTCACCACACGCTGAAAGTGGTAGACAATACGGCCGCCAAATCCGACAAGGTGTGGCTGCGATTTGCTGCGCTGGTACACGACATTGGCAAGCCGGATACCAAACGGTTCGTCAAAGGCACCGGCTGGACTTACCATGGTCACGATGAATTGGGTCGGAAAATGTTGAATCAGGTAGGCCAGCGCCTGAAGCTCCCCAGACGACTTACGGCCTATGCCAAAAAAATGACCCGTCTCCATCTGCGTCCCATCGCCCTCGCCAATGAAAATGTGTCCGACTCCGCCATACGGCGCCTGATTGTGGAAGCCGGTGACCAACTCCAGGATTTGATGATCCTCTGCCGGGCCGATGTCACCTCCAAAGACCCGCGCCGGGTGAAACGCTATTATGGCAACTTCGACAAAGTGATGAACCGCATCGAGGAGGTCTATGAAAAAGACCAGATGCGCGCCTTCCAGTCACCGCTGCGGGGCGATGAAATCATGCGATTGTTGAACATCAAGCCCAGCCCGCTGGTGGGCAAAATCAAGCACGACATTGAAGAGGCCATTCTGGATGGCGTGATTCCCAACGAGTATGGTGCCGCCCGCGCTTATTTTGACACACTGGTGGAAAAGTATAAGGATGAAATCGCAGCAGTAACGCGCGCTTCCTGAAAATCCCAACACCCACATTTCTAACCGTTCTGTAACTACTTAAAATTTATCAACTGTTGCTGTTTATTCACTTATTTTATGGCTTGTGAATTGCAGCGATAAAAAAGACCATGACGAATGGCAACCCAATATCCATAATCGAGTCAAACCTGTGATATGTGTCGAAACTGCCTGCAAATAAGCCTGTCCTTTCATCGGTTTGACCCGCTTCTCTCAGGGAGGGATCAGTAGTATGGAACGGCAATCTTTTGTGCAGCGCTTGCTCAATGTGTTTCTCAGTCCCACCAAAGCCTTTGATGATATCGCCGAAAAAATCACCTGGCGGGACTGGGTCTGGCCGTTGGTGCTTATCTCGGTGGTGCTGGCCTTGGTGCCACGTCTTTATCAGGACATTAAACTGAATGAAGCGCTTACCATGATTCAGAAGCAGGAACGCGCCATCATGGATAATCCTAATGTCCCGGAAGAGCGTAAAGCCGATATCCAGCAGCGCTTCGATAAAGCCCGCACCAATATTCTGGATGCGAAGGAACACCCCTGGAAGCTCAAGTACATCTGGGGCGTGATCCTCTTCCCGGCTTATCTGTTTGTATTCGTGGCCATATTTGCGGGGCTGCTCATGCTCATCGGAAATTTTGGGATGGGTGAAAAAGCCGGTTTCTTCCAGGTATTCACTATCGTAATGCTCAGTTATTACATCGGTGGAAATGGAGCCTTACTACAAATGCCCGAGGGCATTGGTGTATTGGAAACCATTGTGAAAACCCCGCTGATCCTTGCCAAACACAGCAGCAGTGTCTATCTCAGTCCGGGTCTGTTCATGGATAGCACCACCTCATTTCTGGGACGGTTTCTGAACCAACTGGACATTTTCCGGTTGTGGAGCGTAGCGGTCCTGGGCATCGGCTTCGCCAAAGTCTATCGCCGACCCATTTCCACCGGAATCTGGACGGTGGGTGCGTTATGGCTGGTGCTCACAGCATTGGGTGCCGGTTTGTCCGGTCTCATCCCCGGAGCACAATAGACGGACGAAATGAAGGCAATATCGTCACCGCGGCGTTTTGACACATATGGTTGAAATGAAATGAATATCAGACACGAGAACCAGGACATCACATCATGCCGAAAAAACGCTTACTCCTTACCGCTTTTCTCCTGACGCCCCTCCTCGCCTGGAGCCAGGCTGGTCAACCCCTCACCTTGGAAGAATGCATTGAAATGGCACTGGAACGCAGCCAGGCTTTGAAGCTGGAAGAATATCAGGCCAAAACCAGTATCAGTCAGGCTCAGGCCGCCAAATCCATTATTCTGCCCTCGGTGGATCTGAGTCTGTCCGGTAATTATGCCGGGGCATATACGCCGGAAACGGTAACCGGGATTGACTCCATTACCACCTCGACCGGGACGGTGTACTATCCCAGCACCCAACCGACGGGCGAGTACGGCGATTTGAGCTGGGCGGATCGTTACTCTCTGAATTTCAGTGTGAGTCAAAACCTCTACGACGGCGGTCGCTGGTGGAGTACGCTGAAGGCGGCGGATATTTCCACCGATATGGCTCATCTCTCCCTGGAGCAGAGCCGCATCAACACGATTTACATGGTGAAACAGGTCTATTATACCTACCTGGGAACGGCACGTCTTCTGGAGGTTTACCAGGAAAATCTCAAGTCCGCTCAATATCAACATGATCTGGCGCGGGAGCGGTACAATGTGGGCGCGGCGTCCATCAATGATACCCTGCGTACCAGAGTGGGTGTTGCCCGGGCACAATTGCAAATCATCAACGGCGAAAAAGAATTAGCCCAGCGTGCCAAGGATTTCAATTTGATCCTGGCGCGTCCGTATGCTACGCCCATCCAACTGACCGAGACAGACTGGCAGGATGTCATTATTCCCGACGTTCAGCAATCCTGGGAAATGGCCGTAAAAAACAATCCTTCTCTGCGGCAACTGGAACGCTCTCGTGAACTGGCGGATTACAACCTGAAAATCGCCAAAAGTGACTACATCCCCAATGTGGGGCTCAGTGTGGGGTATTCCAATTCCGCCAATGATCCCGGTGATCTGGTGGCCAAAGACAATACCAGTTTGTCGGCAGGGATTCGTCTGAACTGGAATCTTTTCAATGGCTTTCGCACCAAACGGAATGTGGAACAAAAACAGATTGCTATCCGTTCTGCTGAGGAGAATCTGAACTATTCAGCGGAGCAATTGAAAAACAATGTGGCGCAAACACTGCTCGAAATGGAAGACCAACAAGAATCCTTACGAATTTCCCAGGTGATACTGGATGCAGCAACACAGGATTTCAACCTCATTCAGGAGCAATACCGGGTCGGGTCCGCATCGATTCTGGATGTCATTCGGATTACGGCGGATTATGAAGACGCCAAAGCCGGTGTAATTCAGGCCAGATACAATCTGAAATTAACGGAAGCCAAATTGTATCAGCTATTGGGCGAACAGAATTAAATAGAATAGAACTTTGAATATTTAGCAGCAGGGGTACGGAAGCTCATGACCAGAAAAAAAATATTTATCATCATCGGTGTGGTGGTGGTTATCGCGGTGTTAGCGGTTGTTGCCCTGAAAAAAGACAACCAGGACAATTTGGAAGTACAGGTGGAAAAAGTCACCCGCGGTACCATCGTTCACAAAGTCACCGCCTCCGGTCGGGTGCAGCCCATCGTTGAGGTAAAAGTCTCCGCTGATGTGGCCGGTCGCATCATGCGTCTGGGCGTCGCGGAAGGCGATTATGTGAAGAAGGGTCAGTTTTTGGCACAATTGGACTCCACCCGCTACGCTGCGGAGGTGGAACGGGCCAAACAAGCCATGACTTCGGCAGAGGCATCATTGAAACTGGCAAAACTGGAGCGTGATCAACAGTACGAACTGTTTCAGAAAAAATTGGTAAGCGAATTAATCTATCAGTCCGCCGAATCCCGCTACCAGCAGGCGTTGTCCGCCGTCGAACAAGCCCGCGCCGCGTTAACCCAGGCACAGGATAATTTCAGTAAAACCATTATCCGGGCACCCATGTCCGGAACGGTCACCCGTTTGAATAAGGAAGAGGGTGAAATCGCCATGGGTTCCACTTTTCAGGCGGATATTATCATGACCCTGGCGGATCTCTCTTCCATGGAATGTCTGATTGAGGTGAACGAAAACGATGTGGTTGCGGTTTCGCTGAAGGACACGGCGGAGATTGAAATTGATGCTCTGCCGGACACCACTTTTTATGGTATTGTCACGGAAATTGCCCACAGCGCCAATCTGCTGAATACCGGTAGCATGGACCAGGTCACCAATTTCCAGGTCAAGGTGCGTATGCTGGGCGTGCCCCTGCAAATTCGTCCGGGAATGTCCGCTGCGGTGGATGTGCGCACCGACATTAAGGAAAATGCTCTCTCCGTTCCCATTCAAAGTGTCACCATGCGCAAACCGCAAAAGCTGGAAGAGAAACCGTCACCGGAAGCTCAGCCATCTGACTCACTGGATCAGGATCAGGAAGAAAGCGAGCCGGTGGAGGTGATTTTTGTCGTGGTAGATGACGAGATGGGCGGCAAAAAGGTAGAAAAACGCGCGGTCAAGACCGGAATCACCGGCGAAAAGGAATTTGAGATTCTGGCTGGCATTTCGGAAGGCGAGCAGGTGGTGAGTGGACCTTACACGGCCATTAGTCGCGAGTTGGATAATGACACGCCGGTAAAAATCACACAACGCAAACGGTTCAACCCCAATCAAGCCGGGAAGAAATAATCAGTAACCCAGGTTAAAAGATCATCATTATGAGTGACACACACACCAAAACCGCCACCACAGCAACCGCCAGACCTGATTCAGACATGCTGATTCTGGTGAAGGATTTGTATAAAATCTATGAATTGGGTCATACCGAAGTTCGCGCGCTGGATGGCGTATCCCTCAACATTGAAAAAAATGAATATGTCTCCATCATGGGACCATCCGGCTCGGGCAAGTCCACACTAATGAATCTCATCGGTTGTCTGGATACGCCCACCAAAGGCGAATATTTCCTGGATGACATTAATGTAGCGCACATGTCGGATGACGAACTGGCCGCCGTTCGAAACCGGAAAATCGGATTTGTTTTCCAAACCTTTAATCTCCTACCCAAGTCTACCTCGCTGCGAAATGTGGAGTTACCGCTCATCTACAACGGTGGAATTCCCGCTGATGCCCGCCGTTCACTGGCCGAGGAAGCGCTGCGCCGGGTAGGTCTGGAATCACGCATGCTCCACAAACCCAATGAACTTTCCGGTGGTCAGCGCCAGCGCGTAGCCGTAGCACGGGCGCTGGTGAACAACCCGGCCATCATTCTGGCAGATGAGCCCACCGGTAATCTGGACTCCAAAACCGGCGAAGAGATCATGACATTATTTGATGAACTGCATGCCGCCGGGAATACCATTATCCTGGTTACCCATGAAGAACACATCGCCCTGCACGCCAATCGAACAATTCGACTCTTGGATGGGAAAATCGCCACAGACGTGCGCAATGGAGATCGCCTCAAAGGCTGACCCCACTCACCATGAAGCACCGTCGCTATTTCTTCAATGAAAATCTAAAAATTGCTCTGGCAGAGCTGTGGGCCAATAAAATGCGCTCACTGCTTACCGCCACAGGTATTGTTATTGGAATCATTGCCGTGACCCTCATGTCCACGCTCATCGCCGGTGTTGACGGACTTTTTGAACAGAGCATGAAATTTTTAGGCAAAGATGTGGTGTACATCGAAAAGTGGCCCTGGGGGGGCGGCGAGGAATGGTGGACGATTCGGAATCGTCCGGAAATTGACATGGATCTGGCGGATAAAATTGCCGAATGGTCCGATTACGCCCTCTCCGTGGCGAAGGAGCGGGGCCGGGGAGCAGACCTGACCTACAAGGAGATGAAATCTGAAGGCATTTTCGTCAATGGCGTCACCGCCAATTACCTGGATGTGAGTACGGTGGAGGTGGAATATGGCCGTTGGTTCACCGAGCCGGAGGATCGCACCTACAGCCAGGTCATCCTGCTGGGTTACGAAGTGGCAAAAGCACTCTTCCCAAATGAAGACCCACTGGACAAGGAAGTCCACATGGGCGGGCAGCGTTATCTGGTCATTGGTATTTTGGCTCAAATGGGAAAATTCATGGGGCTGCAAAACATGGACACCCGGGTGGTCATCCCCTTCAATACCTTTGAGAAAAATTTTCACAGCCGCTGGGGAATGCGCCGGATTGCCGTAAAAGTTCCGCCAGATCATGTAGATGAGGCGATTGAAGACCTGAGGGGAGTCATGCGCATCCTGCGTCAGCAAAAACCCGATGAGCCGGACAATTTCGCCGTGAATCAGCAACAGGCGTTTGAACAACAGTATGCCATGATCAAATATTCCATCGGTGGTGTGGGACTGGTGATTACCGCCCTATCCCTGTTGGTGGGGGGTATCGGCATCGCCAATATCATGTTTGTCTCGGTAAAAGAGCGCACGCGAGAGATCGGTGTCCGCAAGGCATTGGGTGCTAAAAAACGCCACATCAAAGGTCAGTTTCTCATTGAAGCAGTCGTTATCACAGGTGTGGCAGGAGTCGTGGGTCTGCTCATCGCGGCCGGACTCAGTTGGGTGGTAAATGAATTTGTTTTTCCGGCTCGAATGTCGTTTTTCGTGGCTTTCATGGCGATTGCCCTGAGTGTGATCGTGGGTGTTGTAGCCGGATGGACACCAGCCCGCCAGGCTGCCAATCTGGATCCCATTGAATCCCTGCGGTATGAATGATCGATTGAAGGAAAAATGAATCTCCATTCCCTACGCACCGTTTCCGATTCCTTCTTCATGGCTATTGAAGCCATTCGGGACAATCTACTCCGCTCCATTCTCACACTGCTGGGGATTATCATTGGCGTTTTCGCCATTATTGCGGTAATGACCGCCATCCGCACGCTGGAAAATGCCATTAATACCGGCCTGAACATTTTCGGCTCGGATATCATCTGGATCCAGAAAATGCCCGCCATTCGCATCGGTGGACACGGTTCCATGCGAAAATATTATCAACGCCCCAATATCACCTACGAACAGGCGCGGGAACTGCGGGAAAAATTACCAAGCGCACAATTTGTCAGCGCCATGGATGGCCGGGGAGGCCGGACCATCAAGGCCGGCGATGAAAAAACCAATCCCAATGTGGAGGTTGACGGGACCGATGAATACGGTCTGGAATCCTTTAACATGACCATCGCCGACGGGAGAAATATCATCGCAGAAGATGTTCGGTATCGAACCCGGGTGGCGATTCTGGGTGTTGATGTGGTGGAAAAATTATTCCCCTACGCCGACCCGCTGGATAAGGACATTTCCATTGATGGTATCAAGTTCCGTGTGATTGGTGTGGCTGACGAACGGGGTGCTATTTTTGGGCAGAGCCAGGACAATTTTGTCATGATTCCCCTCACCACCTACCTCCAATATTTTTCCAGCAATTGGACCAGCTTGGGCATTTCCGTCAAAGCGCCCAGTCGGGAGGAATTTGAAGCGATTAAAGAAGAAGCTACCGGACAGATGCGCGTGGTTCGGGACTTAAAACCCAATGAGGAAAATGATTTTGAAGTCACTTCCAATGACGCGCTGGTAGAAACCTTCGCAGGATTTACCGGTGGGGTGAAAATATTTGCTTTCGGCGTCAGTATTATCGCGCTGGTGGTAGCGGGAATTGGCATTATGAACATTATGCTGGTCACGGTCACCGAACGCATCAAAGAAATTGGCATTCGCAAAGCTATCGGCGCTACCCGGGCCAATATTCTGGGACAATTTCTGCTGGAGGCGGTCTTTCTCTCCCTGATCGGGGGAATTATCGGGATTATTCTGGGCGTGGCAGCGGGGAATGCCATCTCCCTCATTATGGATGTGGATCCCCAAATTCCCATTGATTGGGTATTTATCGGGTTGTTCGTCTGTTCGGCAGTGGGAATTACGTTTGGAATCTATCCTGCCTACAAAGCCGCCAAGCTGGATCCCATTGATTCGCTGCGGTACGAATAGCTTTCACTCACCCGTCTTTTCACACAATCAAGACATTAAAAAAGGCCCGTCTCATCATGCGGACCTTTTTGATTACCTCGCTTGTGGATCTATCGTAACAAGATAAGTAACAATCCGCCGACTCCGCCCAGGATGAAAAGTGTTCCAAAAATACGCGGATGCCGCAGGACAAAATCATCGTACCGGCTGTTTACCTCGTCCACAGGGCGGAGCATTGCCCGGGTGGAGATCCACTGATTCATGGAAGGCATGATCCGTTCCAGCTGGTGGGGCGCAAAAATGAGTAATAACCAAACCGGTACACTGATGCAAATGACCACGAGTAAAAAGTAGTAAACAAACTGCAGCGTTAAATATTGGTCATGGTTCAACGGTGTTCTGAGTGAATCGTATGTCTCCGGGGGCGCCGACACAAAAAACATGAAGTAGAGCAACACCAACGAAACCACCAGCATCAGCCATCCATAGATACGGTGATTTTTGAAAAACCAGGGATCCGTATCATGAACCACCTCCAAAAACCGGAAAGCGCGGCGTGTGGAATACCATTTGTTCAATTTTCGATTCCATTGGGAGATCAAAGCCGGCTTAACCATTAGAATAAGACCCACTCCAATCGCCAGCGCCATTCCAATCATCAGGATAAGAATACTCGCCTGAAGTAAGACCTCTGCAGCAATTTCATTCATCTGTGATGACCCCTTCCCTTATCCGCTTTTGCCCCGCTTTCAATGAATTTTCACCCGGATGGAATACGTGTGGATGACAAAAGGAAAACTATTGAATTTAAAAAATTTATGCAAGAAAACTAATTCCTGTCACCGGGGTGGGAAAAGGTCACCACAACCCCCATGGTTTTCAAGTTCGCCCATAATCTGGTGGTATCCACAAAATTCCCCTGCAACCATAATCCGGGTTTTCTCCCCGTCCCGTTCAATATCTGTAATGCCGTAGCCGCGGCCCCTGCTGCGGTAAGAAAATAGCCGTCCACATGTTCCAGCCGCAGCTGAAACTGGACAGGCGCACCAGCCTTTTTACCGGCAGCCTGTAATAGCAAAACAGTTCCGAAGGGTGGTTTTGAATACCGCCGCAGTCCCCACAAGAAGAGACGCCCCGCCGTTGATGACAGGCGTTTGGGCGCGATTTTGAGCATAATCCAGGCAATGGGCATAAAAAAATAATCCACCACGGAATTAAACCCGCCCACATAAAATCCGGCTTCCCGCAGCGAGGGAATTGATTGCGGCAGCGGCTCCAACTCAGGCAGCCACATGGGATAAACACTGCGAATTCCGTAATCACTACCGAAATCCACTTCGCGCACTGACTGGTTCCACCGCATCTTTTGCCAATGTCCATCCACCAATTCCAGACTCTGATAGTCCATGAGTTCCTGTACAAATTCTGTCACGGTGGCCGGGGAAAATGTCAACTTCTTCCATTCAATCCCAATCACACTGGCCACAATGGCCATTTCTACGCTGTCCATGTGTTGACGCGCAGCCCGGATCATGGCCGCCGGGAGCCCGGGATGAAAGCCGCCTTCAGTGACAAAGCATCGACCGGCCGCTTTAATCTCATTTTCCATCCCTCGCAATTGCCGGAGCTTGTCACTGCCCAGATTAATATCCAGATAATCACACCCCGCCTGTAAAGCCGCCCGGGCAATGGTTGCGGCATGATCCGTCGTACTGGAGGCCACAACCAGCAGATCCACACCCGCCAGAGCCTGCACCAGACCCGATTCATCATCCGCATCCACTGACATAACCCCTACCCGGTCACCGGAATAGTCTTTATTAAGCGCTTTTTGGAATTGGACCGCTGAGTGGATGTTGCGGCCGGCAATGAGGACGCGGACCGGGGAATGAGCCAGAAACAGACGGGCGATCAGGCGTCCCGTATTACCGTAGCCACCCAAAATGAAAATTGTTTTGGAATGATTGACCATGTCCCCTCCCACGTGGCGGAAAAGTAATGACCAAAGCTGGAAAAATGGACAAGAAATTGTTCAGAATTGGTGCCGGAACAACGTTAGGGGGGCTGCCGGAAGTCGTGGAAGCAGGTGTGGTTAAAAATCCGCCAGCGTCAACTGCTTCAGACGATGATAAGCCAGCCAGTAACTGCGCAGGTTCTGGATGTAGCTTTTGCGGGCAGCGTCTTTTTCCTGCTGGGCACGCAGCAGATTGGTGATGTCCACCCGGCCGATCAGATACCGGTTCTTGGTCACCTCAAACTGACGGGCGCCAATGGTATCTGCCTTGGCGGAGAGAAGTAATTGCTGCTGCAATTGCCGAAACTGACTCACCTGATAATACACATCTTCTTCAAACTGGCGGGTCTCTACCTCCAGGTTTGTCTGTGAGCGCTCCCGGCTGGTTAATGCGGCGTGCTCACGGGCTTTGCCCTGACCCCAGTTGAACAACGGAACCTCAATCCCCACCGAAAACCGCTGGGTATCAAACGGATCGTTGTAAACATCATCAATGGTTTCGCCGCTTTTGTTATAGCCCCAACTGGCGGAAATATTGGCGTCCAGCCAGCGGTTAGACTTGGCCTGCTGCAACGCCCGCTCGGCCTGCAGGAGTTGAAGTTCGTACCCGGGCAACACACTGCTGTTGGACCTGGCCAGATCGATTAGCCGGTTCATATCCAATTCCCGGTGCTGCATGGTGGGCGGATCTTCCAGCACCAATTCCTTATCCGACGGTAAATCCAGTGCGATCCGCAAATTTCGCAAAGCCCGATCCAGCTCAAGCTGGGAATTGCTCAAATTGGCTTCGGCGTTCATTTTGGCCAGTTCGGACTGGAGCAGGTCATTTTCAGCAATTTTACCTACCGAATAGCGCCCTTTGGAAATGGTGTAGATGGAGTCATTCACCGTCAGGTTCAGTTGGGCCAGATTCACATTCATCTGGGCGATGTACACATCAAAAAAGCGCTGCACCGCGGTGATATTCACATCCGCCAGCGCTTCCTGATACTGTAACTCCGCCAGGTGAAATTGCATGTTCTCAATTCGCCGGTTCCAGCGCTGATTATTGAACTGAAACAAGGGCTGGGAAATGCCCACAATGAGCGGTGCCGATTGCCAATAGAGCCCGGGTGATGTGATCCGGTTCAGACCACTGGAGAGATACAATTCGCCGCCGGTGATGGCAATTTTTTGATTCAATGTCATATTCAGGCGGCTGAAGGT
>JAIPJQ010000045.1 GCA_021734065.1 Fidelibacterota bacterium
CACTAAATATTTTCTCGCATCAACAGATCTTCTGAAAAAAAACCTACTCCACCATCCCCAGACGATCCAGAGCAAACGCATATTCAAACGCGATCTCTTTCAGATAATCGTATCGCCCGGATGCGCCACCATGTCCGGCACCCATGTTGGTTTTGAGCAGTAAGAGATGATTGTCGGTCTTCATGTGACGCAACTTCGCCGTCCATTTGGCCGGTTCCCAATACCCGACCCGGGGATCATTCAATCCCGCCGTGATGAGCATGTGCGGATATTCCATGGCTTTGACATTCTCATACGGTGCATACGACTTCATGTAATCATAATACTTCCGTTCATTGGGATTACCCCATTCGTCATACTCCACCACGGTTAGCGGGATGGTGGGATCCAGCATGGTGTTAATCACATCCACGAAGGGCACATCGGCGATAATCGCCTGGAACAGATCCGGCCGCATGTTGGCCACCGCACCCATGAGCAGACCACCGGCACTGCCGCCACTGGCCACCAATTTCTCATTAGTGGTATAGTTTTCCTGAATCAGATATTCAGCCGCGGCGATAAAATCAGTGAAGCTGTTTCTCTTGTTCAGAAATTTCCCATCCTCATACCAGTGGCGTCCCATTTCACCACCACCCCGCACATGGGCAATGGCGAATACGAATCCACGATCCAACAGACTTACCCGATTGGTAGAGAAATAGGGATCCATGCTGGCGCCATAAGCACCGTAACCGTATAACCAGCACGGATGTGCGCCATTTTGGGAGAAGCCCTTTTTATACACCATTGAAATGGGAATTTTCACACCATCAGAAGCGGTAGCCCAGACGCGCCTGGACTCGTATTGGCTGGCATCATACCCCGGGACTTCATCAATTTTCAATGTGTCGCGGGTATGGATCGTCATATTGAAATCATAAACCGTTGTGGGCGTGACCATTGAGCTGTACCCAAAACGGAGTAAATCCGTATCGTACGCCACATTCCCCGTGGGCCAGACCGTGTAGGCTGCGTCCGGATACGCAATGGTATGCAGGCTGCCGTCAGCAATTTTCAGAACCCGAATCCGCTTTAATCCATCCGCCCGTTCGAACAATGCCAAGTAGTTCTTAAACACACTGATATTATCCAGCTTGACGGTTTCATCGTAGGGTAAAACCGCTTCCCAATTGGCGTATCCAGGGGAAGCCACCGGCGCTTTCATCAAACGAAAATTCAGCGCTTCATCATTGGTAACGATGTAGAAATATCCCTCCCGGTGTTCCACCGAATACTCACGACCTGATGTGCGCTGCTCAATTCGCTTGAATTCGCCCGCTGGCATATCCGCGTCCAGAAACCACACTTCCGAGGTGATTTTACTGCCCAGCCTGATGAGCAGATATGCTTCGTCTTTGGTCTTGCCAATGTCCAGCCAGAACCGCTCATCCGGTTCGGTGAAGATCAGTTCATCTGGACCATCGCCTCCCAGCGAATGCCGGTACAATTGGTAGGGCCGGTGGGCAGCATCATGTTTGGTGTAAAACAATGTCCGATTGTCATTCCCCCACTGCACATCGCCACTCACCACCGGGATGATATCCGAAAGCATATTACCCGTGCGTAAATCTTTCACATTCAGCGTATAAATCTCGTTTCCCGATGTATCCGTGGCGAACGCCAACAGGTTATGGTCCGGACTAAGTCGCATTGCACGCACACGGTGATAATCGAATCCCTCCGCCAGGATATTTTCATCTAAAAGCACCTCTTCCTCTGCTTCCAGACCACCTTTTTTCCGGCAGAAAATGCTGTACTGTTTACCCGCTTCGTCCCGGGAGTAATAGTAATAATCCCCCTTATGCACCGGGACTGATTGGTCATCTTCCTTAATGCGCCCTTTTAGTTCCCGGAAAAGCACCTCCTGAAGTTTCTCAGTGGGCGCCATCATACGCCGGGCGTACTCATTTTCCGCCTCCAGGTACTTAATCACTTCTGGATTTTCACGATCCCTGAGCCAGTAATAGTAATCGTTGCGCACATCACCCAGCGTTGTATCCACCCGGGCAATCCGCTGCACTGCCGGCACCTTATTTTTTTGTTCCATATCCTTCGTATCTTCCATATGACCGGCACAACCAACGACCACAATGCTCCCCACCAGTATCGCACTGCCCAAAAGAAGTGCCTTCCATGTTCTCAGATTCATCTTCACGAAATCCTGCCCTCGCATGATTGGATCCCCCTTTGTTAATAAAATCACCGGCGGAAAATATACGCCCGGGAAGGATTGAGAAATAGTCAGATATCCCGGGAATTGGTCTAACCGGAATGTTTGTTCCAAATGAGAAAAGATGTAAACTACTCACATGTATCCCCTCCATTATCAATCTTACGGAAGCGGAATACCCCTGATTGTTTTACACGGATTGTTCGGCTCTTCAGATAATTGGTTTGCCACCGCACAGAATTTGGCGGAGAGATATAAAGTCTTCACGCTGGATGCCCGGAACCACGGTGCCTCACCCCATTGTGATATGATGACCTATAAACTAATGGCGCGGGATGTGGTGGAATTCATGCAGCGACACCATTTGGATTCGGCGGTCATTCTGGGACATTCCATGGGCGGTAAAACCGCCATGGTGATGGCAGATGAATATCCTGACTATGTGCAAAAGGTCATTGTCGTAGACATTGCACCGAAGGAATACGACCCCCGGCACCTGGAGATTTTGGAAGCACTGGAAAACCTGGATTTAGCTGCTCACACAACCCGCAAAACGCTGGATGAAGCCCTTTCCGGTAAAATTTCTAATCGCTCCGTTCGTCAGTTTTTGCTTAAAAATGTGAAACGCGACGCCGCGGACGAATTTTTCTGGCAACTGAATCTCACCGCACTTCGCCGGAATTATGAAAATTTGAATGGTACCACGATCCCCAAATCACCGGTGCAAATCCCCGTCTGCTTCATTCGCGGTGGAAAATCAGATTACATTTTGCCGGAAGATGAGGAACTCATTCACGCCCATTTCACCTCCACCACTGTCGAAACCATCGCCAATGCAACCCATTGGGTCCACGCTGACGCGCCGGAGAAGTTTGTAAACCTTGTGCGTGAGTTTATTGGATAAAAGGGGCGCCCAACAGCCCGATGAAACAACCGTTTAAAACATTGTGTTAATTGAAATTGGGTGAAATTCGCGTCGCCGGCTTTTGCCGTTTACTCGCCAATGACTTTTACCAACACCCGCTTCCGGCGCCGGCCATCAAATTCCCCGTAAAAAATCTGTTCCCAGGGACCAAAATCCAATTTTCCATCGGTAATGGCCACCACCACTTCCCGACCCATTACCTGACGCTTGTGATGGGCGTCGCCATTGTCCTCACCGGTACGATTATGGTGATATTTTTCCGGGCTGGGATCGAACGGCGCCAGCCATTCCAGCCATTTTTTGTAATCCTCATGTAATCCCGGTTCGTCATCATTAATGAAAACCGACGCGGTAATGTGCATGGCATTCACCAGACACAATCCTTCTTTCACACCACTTTTGGCCACCACCTCTTCCACCTTCGGCGTGATATTGAGGAAGCCCATCCGCTCCGGTAAATTGAGATACAAATACTCCCGTAACGATTTCACAATCTCCTCCTGACGTGTTTCCGACTCACACTATTCAAGGACATGCTTCAGGCGTTCGTGCACCAGAATTCTCCCGGACCGGGACGGTACATTCACACTCCCGTTCACCGCGCCCGCACCAGCAGGCAGGACGCGTTTATCGTCTGCAATGACCTGCCAGGAACCCGCGGGTAACTGCACACTGGTTTTGTGGGTAGAATGTCCATTCAAGACCACAACGACTGCAGGCTCGCCCCCGGGAATTTCAGGAATTATAAACGCCAATGCATGGCCATTTCCTGCGGGTAGAAACTGCCGTATTCCCGGTGTGGCATCGCGCAGCGGATCCAGGCGTTTGCGAATGTCAATCAAGCCGGCGTAATAATTCACCAGCTCGTGATTCATGGCGGCGTCATTCCAGTTCAGCCAGTTGGTTTCATTATCCTTGTCGTAGGAATTGTGATCCAACTGGCCCACCCGCGGTTCATTCACATCGGTTTCAGCGATGACTTTGGCGCGACCCCAGCTCTGTCCTTCGTGAACCATGACCGGTCCCTGGCTGGTAAAAAGCGCCAGAGCAGCCAGTTTATGCGTCTGTATCTGCTTGCGGGCCAATTCCGCCATGGCCTGGCGTTGTACTGTTTCATGAATGCCCACATCCCCCAGACCAATCCGAATAAAATCGCCCAGGGTGTGGTCATCGTGGGATGCCAAATAATTCACACTCTGGCGGGGTTCCTGGTAATGTCCCCCCATTTCCTGCGTATATCCGGACATCAGCGCCTGATAAAATTTCAAATCATGATGATCCCAGAGCCGATCGAAGATGAAACCGGTGTCATGGTTTTCAGGGTTCGGGTTACGCCCTTTGACGGCATTGCGAAAATGGTCATTCCACGACGCCCAGCCGGCCTCGGCTAATTCAGCCGGATTGTATCCACCACCACCCCAGGGTTCGCCAATAAGAATCACATCCGGATTCACCGCCCGGGCTGCTTCGGTGATCGCCTGCACCGTTTTCATATCTATCATGGCCGCCAGGTCGAATCGAAATCCATCAATATGATATTCCGTCATCCAGTGGATAACACTTTCCACAATGAGCCTGCGCGCCATGGGACTCTCGGTACGCAGATCATTGCCGCAACCGCTTTTGGAAAGGAAATCGCCATTCTCATCCAACCGGAAATAGTACTGCTTATCAATGTATTTCAGGGGATTGGCATCATACTGGGACACATGGTTGTACACCACATCCATGATCACGGCGATGCCGTTCTGGTGTAATGCTTTCACCATGTCCTTCATCTCGGTGACCGCTTTCCCGGCCGTCCCCGTGTATGCACCTTTGACTTCCGAACCGTCGGAAGCATAGCGTGAAGTCGGGGCGAAAAAGAAAGAGGTCATGTACCCCCAGTGGTTATTGGCGTACGGATTCCAGTCGTTAAAAACCGGAGCTTCGGGATTTTTATAATCCACCTCCAGGTAACCAAATTCGTGCAGGGGCAAAAATTCCACTGCGTTATAGCCCATTTCTTTGATGTGCTTCAGACCGCCCAGGGCAGTGTTGAGAAAACCGGTATAGGAACCTGGTTGGGAGCTTTGGGAAGATGGATGAGCGGTCAAATCTTTCAGGTGTGCTTCCAGAATAATGTAGTCTTCCCACGGTCGCCGGATCCAGGAATCTCCTTCCCAATCGTACGGGGAATTCTCCGGAATCAGGGTTTTGGAGGGATAGGTGTAATGATTTAGCCGCACCACGGCCTGACTGTAGGGGTCAGCCACAACCACCGATGGATCGTACATGTGTTCGGTGGATTTGGGTCCATCCAGACGATAGCCGTAATATTTCCAGTCCTGAGGCCAACCAATAGTCGTCTCCCAGACACCCTCACCATCCCGGTGCATGGGGATGTCGTTACCAGTCCTATCGGTGTATTGCTGGAACAACACCAGCGATACCTGGGTGGCATTGGGGGCAAAGACCCGGAAAATAGCCTGTCCATCAACCAGCGTAAGTCCCATGGGTTTATCAGATTTCAATTCAAATAATGGTTTGGTCAAGGGTGGCACTCCTGTGTGAGATGCTGCGGTGGAATCGGTTTCCGGGGTGGGCTGACAAGCGAGTAAAATTACCAGTGAAAATCCAGTCAACACCCGGACGCCGGTGTGGGGAACGGACATATATCCTCCTGCCTTGGAAGGCTAACATAAGCCGTGCAGACCATTTCGCCAATTGATAAGGGCAGGCGGGAACCATTCAGCTCTCAGTCGGTAACACGAACATTAATTTGTAACCCAATGCATTTTTCACATCTCAAAGGTCAACAGAACAGGAGAGGCTTTCATGCAAAAAAAGAAAAAAATGTTAACTGCCATAATCAGTATTATCGCTGTAATCGGCGTCTTTACCATATTGGGCACCACCACCAGTACCGCCCAGACAGCACCCGATTTCAGTTTACCCAATATGAATGGCGAAGCTGTTTCGCTTTCCGAATTTGAAGGCAAAATCGTTATCGTGGATTTTTGGGCTACCTGGTGTGGTCCGTGCAAAATGGAAATTCCCGGCTTCGTAAAACTGCAGGAAAAATATAAAGATGACTTGGTCATCATTGGGATTTCCCTCGACCAGAACGGACCCAAAGCAGTTGTGCCTTTCGCGAAAGAGTACAAAATCAACTATCCGGTTGTCTATGGAACCGGTGAGGTAGTGAAAGCCTATGGCGGGGTGAATGGTATCCCCACGACCTTTGTCATTGACCGGAAGGGTAACATCCAGCGCAAGTATGTGGGTTACCGCGCTGACAGTGTTTTTGAGCAGGATATCAAAGAATTGCTGTAAGGTGGATATTTTCATGGAACCTTTTGGTTGCTGTGTGCTTTAAGCACATAGCAACACTATCATAGACCCTCCTTATATAGAAAAGCCCGGCAACTGCCGGGCTTTTATTTTCCCACAATTTTCTTTTCCTTTTCAACTTCAACCTGGCTCAAGCCCTTCAGATAAAAATGAAGCCCCGATTTAAAAATCAGGGCTTCATGATGATTCTGGATGGGTTGCCGTGCTGAATTGGTCTTAAAGACCCGTTTCCTCCACCACACCGGCCACGTGCTCCACGGTCACTTTCAACGCAGCCTTTTCCTCGTCAGAGAGTTTCACTTCCAGGATTTTTTCGATCCCGTTTGCGCCAATCACAGCCGGCACGCCGATAAACAGTCCATCAATCCCATATTCACCTTCACACAGGGCAGCACTGGGAATAATGCGTTTCTTATCCTTCAAATAGGATTCGGCCATTTCCAACGCCGACTGAGCCGGGCTGAAGAAAGCCGAACCATTGCCCAGGAGTTTAACGATTTCCCCGCCGGCCATGCGTGTGCGATCTTCAATCGCTTTCAGACGATCAGCTGAGATCAGTTCAGTTGCCGGAATACCACCAATGGTAGCCAAACGGGTGAGCGGAACCATTTCGTCCCCATGTCCGCCCAGTACCAGGCATTGCACATCCTGTACAGAATACCCGGTCTCCATGGCCAGAAATGCCCGGAAACGACCGCTGTCCAGTGCACCAGCCATGCCGATGACCCGATTTTTCGGGAAACCACTGGTCTTGTAAAACGCGTACACAATAGCATCCAGAGGATTGGATACGACGATGACGAATGCCTCCGGTGCGAATTTTTTCACATTCTCTGCCACGTTTTTAATGATGTTGAGATTGATTTCCAACAGATCATCACGGCTCATCCCCGGTTTCCGCGGAACGCCGGCAGTAATAATGACCACATCGGCACCAGCAATATCAGCATAATCGCTGGTACCTGTAATTTCGGCGTCGTAGCCATCATGGGGCCGTAATTCCATGATGTCCAGCGCTTTACCCTTCACGGGATTTTCAAAATCGGGAATGTCCAGAATGACCACATCACCCAATTCTTTCTGTGTGGCGATTAATGCCAGAATTCCACCAATTTGACCCCCGCCAATCAATGCAATTTTTTTTCTACCCATACGAGCCTCCAATATGTTTAAAATTCCTTGCCGGATACAGCAATTGAGGTGTTCAATTTTTATGCCATTTTACGGTATCCCCCTTTCATCTGCAAGGTAATCGACCGGAAGTACGTGGTTTTTTTCCTCCTCAACACGGCATTTTTTGCTTTTACTCAAGGGACGGTTAAATTGGCCGCATGGGAGATAAAACATTTTTCGCCGATTGGATTGTCCCCATCACCCGTCCTCCTCTTCAAAAAGGATTTGTGACGATTAAGGACGGTATTATCAAAGATTTAGGTGCGCAGTCTGACTTCACGGGCGACCCTTCGAAAATCATCCCCCTTGACCACGCAGTGGTGTTTCCCGCTCTCATTAATTCCATGTTTCATCCCGACTTCTCCGCCGGCCGCCGGGGTCTGATTCCCAAGGGTAACTTCATCACCTGGCTTCATGCTGCCCGGAACCGTTCCGCCAACCAGAGCGCCAGTGATTATCAGAGTCAGGCATTGAGCGCTTTGCGCAATATTCTGGAAGCCGGCACTGCCGCAGTTGGTATTCGCACACGCCATCCCGAAATCGGCAGCCATCTGGAAAACTCTGGGATTTATTCAGCTATTTTCCATACCGTTGCTGGTTTTAAGCATTATTGCGCCAGTGAGATCTGGCGTCAGAGCAAGCAGAAGTTCCGAAATTGGCAGAATACACAGCACACCCATCACCATCTATCCGGGGAATTTCTTTTCACTGCAGCCCCACTGCTTCTTCTGGAAATTGCTAAGGTGGAACAACGGATTGCCCTGCCCATAGCCGTCTGTCATGACGAAGAACATTTCTTTCTCCGCAGGAATGGCGCTATTTATCAATACCTGTTAAGCCAGGATGATATGGATTATCGCTGGCGCCCTCCCCAGGTCTCACCGGTACAATTTCTCCTGAATGGAGGATTTGCCGTCAATGACAACATTCTGAGTCACATGGTTCATGTGTCGGAAGAGGATTTGGATGCACTGAATCAGTACCCCATGGACTTCCATATTTGTCTGCATCCACGGTTCGACCGTGTTTGGGAATTGGGCACGGCACCGGCGACCCTCATGCAAAAAAAAGGGTTTAATCTGTGTCTGGGAACCTTTGCCGAACATCTGGACCTGCGAAAGGAAATGCGGTCCGCATTAGCTGAATATGGATTCAAACCTGATGAAATATTGGAAATGGCAACCATCAATGGGGCGGTCGCTCTGGGATTTGAAGATCAGCTCGGCTCCATGGATCCGGGTAAGCAAGCCCGCCTTTTTATGGTTACGGATAAATCCGGTATCGGTGATCCTTACGACCTCATTTTCTCCAACGCGAAACTGCAGCCCTTAAGCTGAGTCCTTTCTCTTTGTTACCATCATCCACATCTGTATTTTTTCGCCAAATCAGGAGATATTTACTCATGCTTCCGTCCCACCTCCGCTCAACTCTGTTTTTCTTCACAATTTTAACCAGTTTACTGTTCATTTCCGGCTGCGAGAAAAATCCAGGTGATAATGACCCGCCAGCTACCGGCGATTTGGATTTCACACGATATGTGGCATTGGGTAACTCCCTGACGGCCGGTGTCTCCAATGGCGCACTGTATGAGGCTGTGCAACGCAACAGTTTCCCCAATCTTATCGCCCGAGTGGTGGAGATGACCGATTTTCAACAACCCTTAATGGCTGATTCGGGATTCAGCTTTTTGCCCACCGAAGGTCGGATTGTAATCAATCCGTTGACTATGAATATCCGTTTTTCACAGGCCGGCACGGAGGCTAATGCGAACCTGGATCGCGCATTCAATAATCTGGGCATTCCGGCCATCCGGACCCATCAAATGTACACGGCCACCACAAGCAGCGAAGCAGGCGACAACCATTTTGTAGATAAAATCCTGCGCAATCACGGTCGTACGGTGGTAGAGGAAGCCCTCACCCTTGATCCAACGGTGATGACGCTCTGGATCGGCAATAATGACATTCTGGAAGCCGCGGTCCAAGGCATGAGTGGTACAGCTTACACACCACCGGAAGTTTTTGCCGCACAGCTCGACACCCTGCTGATGCGAATTAACGCCGGTACCGATGTGCCCTTAATTGCCGCTAATATACCCGACATCACTCAGGTGCCCTATTTCACCAGCATCCCACCCTACCTGCGCCATCCCGAAACACATGAAAAAGTTTACCTCTATGGAATGGTGGATGGAACACCCCAACAACTCACCGAAGATGACTATGTGCTATTTTTCGCGTTACCCACGTTTTATGCCCTCCAGGACTCTCTGAATCATGGCATTACCCCGGGACCGGAACAGGCCATCAGCGACACACTGGTACTGGATGCCACTGAGGCGATTGAAGTTCGGAATGTGATCATGGCGTATAACCAGACCATTGCAACCGCATTCACAGCCGACAAACTCGACGCCCTCGTTGATATTCATACCCTGTTTGATGACCTGCGAACGGCGGGATATACCTTTGAGAATGGCTTAACCTACACGCCTGACCTCCTTGGATTCGACAATGAGGGCAATATCCAGCTCAGACTGGCCACTACGCTGTTCAACCTGGATGGTCTTCACCCCAATAGTTTGGGATACGCCGTCATCGCCAATGCGTTTATTGAGGTTATGAACGCCACATTTTCAGCCAGTATTCCACTGGTGAAACTGTCTAATCTCCAATAATATTGACCATGCACAATTGGGAAGGTAGAAAATCACTTCGGAACGCCGCACCTCTGGTTGCCGTCCTGTTTTTTTTCGCCACGTGCAGCACACCCACAGGATTAGAGCCAGTTGCAGGAGTGGAAGGAACGCTCACCTTCCAGGGAACCTGGCCCGACTCCATAAAAGGCGCGGCGCTGGTGGCGCTGAGCAGCTTCCCGGCAGACGTGAGCCAGGCCGCAAACCTGCTGGTAAATTACAGCACCCCCGCCCCATCTGGCACTGACTCCATCGAACACTTTATCCAGTTACTGCCGGGCACCTACTACTTACTCACACTGGGTTTGACCATTGAGCCGGCCGTTTTCGCAACCAAGCTGGATTCCTTTCAAACCAGCGGAAATCTTCCGGTGGTGCTATTGGATACGGATTTGGCCACCATTAGCCAGCCGGTTACCATTTTACCGCAAACCATTCACCCACTGGATCGTACGGTATGGTTTTAAGCGACTGTCACCATTCAAAAATCGGATTTGTTTTGAGCCTTTTCCTGTTGCTGGGATCCACAGTATATGGACAAGGGAAGGGAAGTATTTCGGGACAGGTCGTTGAGGCCAAAACCAGTGATCCCCTGCCCGGCGTGAATATCCTGGTTCAAAACACCTTTTTGGGAACAACGACCGGACCTGACGGATATTTTCAGGTTACCGGACTGAGCCCGGGAAACTATACCATCACGGTGAGCATAATCGGTTATCGGCGGGAGACCATCAGTGACATTCCTGTTGTAGCAGATACGGACTGGCATGTGCTGGTGGCGTTGAATCAGGATGTGTTGAGTTCACCACAGGTGGTGGTGACCAGCTCCCGCAAAACACAGGATATTCTGGAATCTCCGGTGACGGTCAGTGTCATTAGTGCCCGGCAAATTCAGGAGCAGGCCGCCATTAATCTGGTGGACATTTTGCCCTATGAACCGGGCATCAGTACGGTGAATGGTCAATTGAATATTCGGGGCGCCAGCGGATATACCCTGGGCGCCGGCTCCCGCTCCCTTATCCTACTGGATGGCATTCCGCTCCTGGGAAGCGCTGCGGGGAATGTGACCTGGCAAATCGTACCCACCTCCGAAATCGAACAGGTAGAAATTGTGAAAGCAGGTGGATCCGCGCTTTATGGTTCCAGCGCCATGGGTGGCGTGGTGAATATCATTACCCGAAGTGGAACCTACCGGCCGGAGACCCGGCTTCGACTGAAAAGCGGCGCTTACAGCAATCCGGCCTTTGAACAATGGAATTGGCGAGACGGGCGCGGTTATTTTTATACGGCCGAACTGAGTCACGCCCGCTCCGTGGCCGCCCACAATGGCTGGTTCCGGGTACAGCGGCAACATGATGATGGATATAATGAGCTGGATTGGTATGATGCGGTGAATCTGACCGGAAAAGTGAAACTCAACTTTGGCACCCATCATTCCGCCTCTGTATACGCCAATTTTCTGGCGGATAATGGTGGTCTTTCTTCCCAATGGAGAAGTGCAGCCCATCCCTTTGAAGCACCTGTGGGATCGGAGCAGGATCGTATCGATGGGACGAAATTCAATCTGAATGCCATGTACAATTACATCTATTCCCCCAAGGTGGTGTTGAAAACACGGGGCGCGCTGTATCAGGTGCACTGGCAGGATCACGGTTCCAATACGGATCATTCATCGGAGCGGAAGCTCTACAGCGATTATCAGTTGAGCGCCAGCTGGACTGAACGGCTCAATACCATTGCAGGCCTCACGTTCCAACACGCATCTATTGATGCCGATATATTTGGAAATCACAACAGTCTCTCCGTGGCATTCTACTTTCTAGCGCAACAACAATTGAGTCAAAAAGCCATGTTATCCCTGGGCAGCCGCTGGGAACAGTACAGTGTGGATGGAAAATTTCTTGATAAAATGATTACCCCCCAATTCGCTTTTAACTATCGCCCCGCACGTGGTTTGGCTTTCCGAACCAGCGTGGGCTGGGGTTTTCGGGTGCCCACCATCGCCGAAATGTTCACACGCTCCCAACTCAGCATTTTTAAGGTAGAACCCAATCCCGATCTCACCTCCGAAAGCAGCATTTCCTATGAAGTTGGCAGCACCTGGGTAGTTCCGGCGACAGGCAAAATTCTGGATCAGATGAAATTGGATGTGGCGGTATTTCAAAACGACTACGACAATCTGATAGAGCCCACACCGGACGCCAATGGTATCATTCATTTTGAAAATATCACCAAAGCCCTAGTGCGGGGCGCCGAAGCCGGTGTGGTCACCAGCCTTCTGAATCAATCGCTTACTTTGAGTTCCAGCTACACCTATCTGGATCCGGTGGCCCTGGATGACTCGGATACCGTTCGGGACACGCTGGCCTATCGTTACCGCCATCAGTGGGTCTCTACGATTGGAACGCGAGTGTACGGCGTTTCGGTAAAACTGGAATACCGGTACGCCAGCCGGATGGAACAGACCCAGTTATTCCAGGAAGATCCGCGCACCGGACAAGATCGCCGCGTTCCAATTCATGTCTGGAATGCCGGATTGGGATATTCGAAAAACAACTGGGATTTTCTGGTGCGTCTTGAAAACCTCCTTCAATACTATTATGTTGAATTGGAACGCAACATGGGTCCGGAACGGAATCTTTCCCTCGCCATCAACTATCGTTTTTAATTCAATAGCGGGGCAACAATCATGACATTCAAACACAAACGCAGGTTAATCCTTCCCGGCATGATCATTTCCCTGCTCGGGTCCTGCCAATCATCCGCGCCGGACACCACGCCTAAAGACCAATCAACGACCAGCCGACAGCAAAGCGTTTCTCCAGACACACTGGTAAATCGCTACCAGGATTTCACCAAAAGCATGGGGAATTGCGACAGCCTCTCAATGGGATGTGTCCGGGTGGAAATGCGTTACCCGGTCTTCACACAGCCGTTGGAAGATTCGGTAATCGGGATCCTGAACGATGTGGTCCAGCGTTTCATTCTTGCTACCCATGACGGTGCCGGTATGGCCACCGGATTGGAGACATTCAGTAAACAATTTTTCAATGACTACCAGATCATGCAGGAGGACATTCCCGATTATCGGGTGAATTGGGAGCTGATTCGCCGGGTGGAGGTTTTACTGAACCTGCCGGAAGTAATAAGCCTGAAAAGCATGGAATACGCCTTCACCGGTGGCGCCCACGGAATGAGCGCTACCCGCCTGGCCAGTTACCGGACCGAAACTGGTGAAAAGATTAAGCTGTCGGACATTCTACTTCCCGATTTTGACCAACAGTTACAGACAATTGGTGAAAAATCCTTCCGGCGGCAGTGGGAAATTCCAGCTGACCAGGATCTGGATGAGGCCGGGTTCTGGTTTGAAAAGAATCAATTCAGGCTCAGTAATAATTATGCCGTGACTTCCAACGGACTCATTTTTCTCTACAATCCGTACGAGGTCGCACCTTACAGCTTCGGCACGTTGGAGCTCGTTGTAGAATTCAGTGAAATTCGGGACTTATTGGATCCGGAGAGTCCGCTGGATCCGGAAATTATGAAACAACTCTAAGCAGGATCCTAATTAATAAACCCGGCTCCCCACCACCGCATCATCAGCCACCTGGAGCAGGACCACCCCTTTTCCCACTACATCTACACCCAACACCAGCACCTCCGACATGAAATCAGCGATCTGCTTTGGTGGGAAATTCACCACCGCAATGATTCGCCGGTTCAGCAAATCTTCCGGCTGGTAAAAATCAGTGATTTGAGCACTGGATTGTTTCACTCCCAGTGTTTCGCCAAAATCTATCCACAGTTTGTACGCGGGTTTGCGGGCATTTATAAATGGCTGCACCTGGACGATTTGCCCCACGCGCATATCTACTTTCTCGAAATCCGAATACGAAATGAATGGCTGTAAATTCATGTTATGAATACCTCAGCACTCGGGATGTGTTGTCACCCCGGACTCGTTTCAGGGTCTGGTTTTTAGATGCTGAAACAAGTCCAGCATGACACGCGGGTAGGCGATGGCTCAACCTCCAATCTCCAGAAATGCCAACGCCCGACGCTCGGACCAGTACTCACCATCGTCATTAAATGACATGAAGCCCACGTGACCGCCGGCGGACGGCATTTCCAAAAACAAATTGGGATTGGTTTGCGCTGCTTCCACCGGGTAACACGGCTCCGGCAGGAAGGGATCATCCTGCGCATTCACAATCAGCGTTGGAATGGAAATTTTGCCCAATTCCGGTTTGGCACTGCATTTATGCCAGTAATCTTCCGCATTTTTGAATCCATGCAACGGCGCCGTGTACCGGTCGTCAAAATCTTTGAAATTCTTAATCTCACCATAGTCAGCGTCACTCAAATCATGGGGGAATAACACCATTTTCTCACGGATCTTCTGGTGTAAACTGCGGAGAAAGCGGATCATATACGGCCGATTGGTCCAATGGCCAATTTTTCGGGAACTGGAGGTGAGATCCAGCGGTACGGAGAATGTCACGGCATGGGCTATCTGATTGGGTACTACTGCCGAGCCCTGTTCCCCCAAATATTTCAGTGTCAGGTTTCCGCCCAGACTGAATCCGATAAGCGCAATTTCCATGTCAGGATTCAGGTTCCGGATGTGGTTCACCACCGTTTCCAGATCATAGGTGGCACCGGAGTGGTAAAATTTCAGCGTGCGATTGGGCTCACCACTGCAGCCGCGCAAATTCCAGGCACAGGTATCCCAACCGTGGGCATTCAGCGCCCGTACCATTCCCAGCACGTAATGCCGCCGGGAATGCCCTTCCAGGCCGTGCGAAACAATGGCGACCTTTCGGCTGCCAACCCGGGACCAATCCAAATCCAGGAAATCACCATCGGGCGTATCAATGCGTTCCCGCACATACTGCACGCCGTTTATTCGACGCGCCAGGGTTGGGAATACCGACTGAAAATGCCCGTTGGACATCAACGGCGGCGGATGGTAGGTGCAGGGTTGGATAAGGGGCATAATGACTAGTGAAGGGGTTTTAGAATGGGGTGCCGGTACTGTTCCGGATTTGTGGTATCAACCTGGAATCCCATCTGAAGGGCGTACTTTTTCATGGAGCGGCTTTTGGGTGTTATAATAAATGTGTGGGCGTTGTATTGGCTGAAATAGGTATTGTCCGGGTGAAACATAAAATGGGCGTTTTTCAGATCCCGGTAAGATGGAATGACATAATCCAGATCGATATGAATTTCACCATTATCGTGAGCGTGGAAGACAAACAACCCTACCGGAATCAGGTTGCGGAGAATAAAGACGGCTTCACTTCCATTTAATTGTTCATAACGAAAATCCGGAAAATAGCGTTTGATCTCTCGCTTGTGGAATTCCAAAAACTTCTGCATAAACCGGGAATTATGAGCATCTACCGGCAGCAGTGAGAAATAGTCCTTCTTGCGAGCCATTTGCCGCAGGTAATAGAGATTCACAAACACAATAAAAGCATTCACCACAGCCACGGGGTAGGATTGAATCACCAGACCGTAGAGCATAAATAATATGGAGCCACCCAGGTTAATCCACCGCAGGCGCCAGATATTGCTCATGGTGAGTGAGATGGCCACCAATAAGGAACCCGCGT
>JAIPJQ010000046.1 GCA_021734065.1 Fidelibacterota bacterium
GATAAGTTGAATATTCCGTGATACTTAGCTTTTACAGTACTGTTTTTATTGTAGTTATAACGATCGCCATTAAAGAGGCATTCCCCTGATTCAGGGGGCATTCAATGGTTGACAGCAGAATGGACAATAGCTATCTTCGCCCACAGGATATGGGAGTTAGGGTTGATCGATAAGGTCGGGTTTAAGGGGACCTTCTCTTTAGAAGGTAAGGCCGGATCGCCCTCTGATCTCGAAGTGAATTACTACACAACCAAAACCAGGAGGAAAGCATGAAAAAGCGCTTTACGCTTTTCGTGTGGGCAATTGTACTGGTACCATTAATGGCATTTAGCCAGGGTACAATCAAAGGTACAGTTACTGACGCTGCAACAGGGGAAGCCCTGCCGGGTGCAAATGTCATCGTTGAAGGACAACCTTACGGTGGTGCATCGGATTTGAAGGGCGAGTACATGATTGAAGGCGTTCCGGTAGGAACCTACACCATCACCGCATCGGTGATCGGGTATGAAAAAGCCAGCCAGACTGTGGCTGTTGCATCGGGAATTACTGTCTCTGTGAATTTCGGTCTGAACCAAGGGACATTAATGGGTTCTTCATTGGAAGTTTTAGCTTCCCGTGCGACCCGGCAAACACCAGTTGCTTATACTGACGTAGACAAATCTGAAATGGCCATGCGTTTAGGTTCGCGTGACATTCCATTGATTCTTAGCACGACCCCCAGTGTTTATGCGACCGAACAAGGTGGTGGCGCTGGTGATGCGCGTGTCAGCGTGCGTGGATTTAACCAGCGTAATGTGGCCATCATGATCAATGGTGTTCCCGTTAACGATATGGAAAACGGCTGGGTCTACTGGTCCAACTGGGACGGTGTAGCTGATGCTACTTCATCGATTCAGATGCAGCGTGGTCTGAGCGCCGTTAATTTGGCTGCTCCCTCCATTGGTGGTACCATGAACATCCTGACCGATCCTGCGACACATGCCAAAGGTGGTATGTATAAGAAAGAAATGGGCTCAGGTAATTTCACCAAAGAGACCATTAGTTATCATTCAGGTATGGTCAATGATCGTCTGGCCTTTGGTGGTACCATCGTCCGTAAAACAGGTGATGGTGTTATTGATAGAGCATGGACCGATGCGTGGGCTTATTATTTTGGTTTGAGTTATGCTGCTACGGACAACAATCGTTTTGAGTTCTATGCGCTGGGAGCACCTCAACGCCATGGTCAGATGCGCTACGCCCAGAATCTGGCAGCCTATGATTCAACCTATGCCAAAGAAGTATTTGATCAAGCGGCCATTGATTCTGGAGCCATTGATGCTTTTTCTCAGGCTTCTGCAGGCCGCCTGTACAATGAAAACTGGAATGTTGTCGATCCCAACTATAGCGGTAAACAATACTTTTATATGTATGGTGATAAAGTCGTCGATCGCTACAGTCCATATTTCTTGAACGAGAATGAAAATTATTACCACAAACCCCAGGTTAATTTGAACTGGTACTGGACGATTAATGATAAGATGCGTCTTTCATCAATCATCTACTACTCAGGTGGTTCGGGTGGTGGTACCGGTACATTTGATGATATGCTTTGGGACTATAGCGGTCCATCCCGTGCGGTCAATTTCAATGGTACAATAGACATGAATCAAAGCGCTCTGGACCGTAAAGGTAATGCCAAAACCGCAGGACAAAGTGTTGGTTTCTTACGGAACAGTATCAATCGTCAATGGACAATTGGAGCCATTTCCAAGTTCAATTATACCATGAGTGAAGCACTCAAAATCGAGTTAGGTATTGATTGGCGGACAGCAGAAATCGAGCATAATCGTGAAGTACGTGATCTGCTCGGTGGTAGCTATGCTGTTAATGGTGATTATGATCCATATGCTGGTGCCTATGATAAGTTCTATAATGAGTTTGACTGGGTGATGGTCAACGCTGATTCAATGAATTATGCGGCAACATTAGCGAATGCAGCCGACAAAAAACTAGGCGATGTTATTGACTACAATAACACCAACACGGTTGATTGGACTGGCTTCTTTGCCCAGGCTGAGTATAAGACAAGTCTATACTCCCTCTATGGCATGGGCGGTTATTCCATGGTCAAATATGGTTTGACAGACCACTTTAAAAAGGCTGCAAACCATCCCGCCAGCTATGTAGATGCAAATGACAAGGGTGAGTTGGTTATCACCTCTGACTATATCACTGCCGTACAGTTCAAGACCGGTGGTTTGTATCGCTTTACTGAAAACATGGATGTTTATGCCAACTTCGGTTATGTGCAGAAGGTGCCGATTTTGGATAATATCATTGATGATATCGACATCGCTTTGGCACCAGACCCGACCAACGAGAAGTTCATTAGTACCGAGTTGGGTTTGAACTTCAAAGCTTTGGCTGGTAGACTGGCCGCCAAGATCAATCTCTATAACACCAACTGGAAAGATCGCAATGTGGTCAAACCCGTGTCCTCGGGACAGGGTACCAGTGGCGATACTGATATTATTTTCTTGACCGGCGTCAATGAAAAGCATCAGGGTTTTGAACTTGAGTTGGCTCTGCAGCCCATGCGGTTCTTCCGTCTCGACGGTGCCGTTTCAATCGGTAACTGGCTGTACACAGATGATGCGATTGGTGAATACAAAGACACCCAGGCTGATACGACAGCTACCTATACCTATGCTCTGAAAGATCTGAAAGTCGGTGATGCACCACAGACACAGTATTCTGTCAGTGGATCGTTTTTCCCGATCAAGGGTCTGACTGTTCAAGGTACCTGGCATTACTTTGACCGCTATTGGGCCAACTGGGAACCTTCCAGTCGTGAAGTGGCTGCTGATGGCACCGCAGATCGCGCCCAAAACTGGCAGGTACCCGCTTATAGTGTAATTGATGCTCATGTGAGCTATACACTTCCGACCCAATTAGAGGGACTGCAAATCCAGTTATTTGCTCATATCTTCAATGTAACTGACGCAATCTATGTATCAGATGCACTGGACAACAGCCAATACAATGCTTTTAGTGGTGACGGTGTCAATCACAAAGCTGACGATGCTGAAGTCTATGTTGGTGCACCACGGCGTGTAAATGCCGGTGTGACCGTTCGTTTCTAAGCTTCTTTCATAGAACTTAGGCAACCAATAAAAAGAGCCTCCTTGTTTGGGAGGCTCTTTTATTATTCAGTTATTTATAATGAGATTTTCGACAGGGATAATAGGAGGAATCACCCATCCCGTCTGGGCAAATCAATTACCTAATCAGTTTTAAATCGGATTCGTTAAAGAATTTAGGTTAAATGGAAACCACTTCCGGTTCCGCGATCTGAGTCGCCCGCTTGGTCACCCGCAAAATCGCAATCAACAGAAGCAACGCTCCCATGATCTGAGTAATGGTTAGGGGATGGTCAAAAAAAACCCAGTCAATCGTCACGGCTGATAGGGGCCAGAACATTTCCAGAATCGTGGATTTGCTGGCGTCCACGAATTTCAGTCCGAAATAATAGATAGATAAGGCAACGGTTCCGGATGAGAACACAATGGCAATTAAAAACAGCCACTGGGTGGAGGTGATATTGGGAAAAACACCAACCAGATCGTTATTGAAAATGATGTACAGTCCGCTGACCGCAGCGGTCAACCCCAGGCGCAATGGTGTGACAATCCGGGTATCAAGATTCCGCAGACTGTACTTACCCATAACAGTGGACGATCCCCACGCAAACGCAGCACCCACTGCCAACAAACCGGCAACGACATTTTTCCCACCATCGACAAACGTGGGTCGACCGCTGGGAAAGGTTACCAGGTAGCCACCAATCAATGCCACCACCGCCCAGGCTAAAAAACGCGGTCGCAATTTTTCCCGCAGGATTATTCCCGCCAGGAAAATGGCAAATATCGGCTGAAGTTTCTGGAGCAGAACGACCACCGAGAAATTGATATACTGGATGTAACTCAGCGCTTTGGTATAAAACAGGGTTCCCATGATCCCACCAAACAGGGCAATCCAGAAAATGGAAAGCCAGGTGCGATTAGAGAGTGCTTGAATTTTTTTCCGGTTTTGGATCAACCAGGGAAGTGTAATTAACAAACCTAATGCGTGTTCGCTAAAAACGATGACAATCGAAGGCAGGGCATACAAGTTTTGACGCATGAGCGCGTCAACCGACCACAATAGCGCCGCCAAAATGATGGCGAATGGTCCGACCTTATTCCAGTTAATGCCTTGTTGATTCATTTTTATTCCGCCTGTGATGTCAGCGGGTGTCTGAGTCCACGACCGTCTTATTTTAAATAGGTCATTTTCAAAATCGATCCCACCGGCTGCTGTGCCCGCCACAATTGTGCAAAATAAAGACCACTCGCAACACGACGATCCGGTGTCCAGGTGACAATCTGTTGGCCCTTCCCAATCGAGAATTGTGCGACTTCCCGCCCGGAAATATCATAAATATGGATCTCTCCGGACGAACCCGCTACCTGGTCTAATTTTATTGAAACCGATGGATTAAACGGGTTGGGAAATACTGTCGAAAGCTGGTAATCCTGCGCGAACGGTATTGTCTCTGAATGAGTATCCGTGGTGGGCATCCGCAACCATGACAAGAGGGTATTCAGCAATTCGCGTCTGGTTTGGGTGCCCTCAGCCAACGTATTGGAGATGGCTTCTAACCCGAAACCCAGATAGATGGAGCGATACATGCTATTTGACTGATACACACCCGCATTAGACTGAATGAAGGGATAATAAAACAATGACAGTCCATTGTTATATGGATCAACCATATCGGTGCCACTCTGATTGTGTGCACCATCGGCTGCGGTTAACAGGAACCGGTCATGGCTGGTGAAGCCAGCCTCATCCGGGCGAGCAAACACATAGTCTTCGTGTACATCGAAATCGGTAACCTGAGCACCCAGGTATTCCTGGAAAAAATCAGGGAACTGAACATAACTGTCACCCACATGCTGTCCGGTTAATAACAGGCGACCGCCGTTGTCAAGGTACGTAGCGAGTTCAGATGTTGACTGGCTCGTTAGGGGTGAGTGAATATTGCCTGTAAACCAGATGACGATTGGTTTGGTGGCAAACCAACTCGAATCTGGTTGTCCTTGGGATGCCACATCCCAAACCTTGAAAACGACCTGCAAACTGTCCAAAGCTTTTTGGTAAAATTCGCGTACATCGCCACTGGTGCCTGTATTGCCATCATTGTCAACCAGTCCGACTTCCGGAGAACCGATACCCACAAAAATACTGTACCTGGCCGTGTCAGCCGTTTCGATTGCGGTCAGCTGGATATTCAGTTCAACCACGCTGGTTTGGGCACTGTCATCCACCAGCAATTCAAACGGGACGTTGCCAATGCCTGTATCCATAAAATCCAGATTGGGAATATCCGCACTGGCGGAGGTGACAATTACATCCGGTGATGTCGATGAAATGCTGGTCTGCACACCGGTCGCAAATCCACCCGTATTTCGCACATGGATCCAAACCTCAAATGACTCACCTGGCTCCATGATATCATCCCCGGTCTGATCATACACATCATAAGTTGTCACTGCCAGGTGGGGAATCGTTTCATGCACCTCCACATTGGCATACATGGTGGTATCAGAATCTGAAATATTCAATACCGCAACCTGGGTGTTCGTACCGTCCCAGCCAATGGCGGCTGGTATCGTTTCAAAGTCAAAATTACGATTATCGGTATTACCGGGCCAGGGATCACCCGGGCTGGTTCCATTTCCAAATGTCCCATCTGCGGCAGCCATATCCACCAGGCGATGGGATTCGTTGGAATTACCGTATTGTGAATTATCGATGTGCCAGATCAATAAACCGGTTCCCACCAGATGGACATCCGTACCGATCCGTTGGCGATTTTCAATCAGGTAATATTCCCGTCCTACATCCAACCCCAATCCATACCAACTGGTCCAGGGATCGGGTTGTCCGTTGCGCCATAATTTCAATGCATAAGGATGATCTTCCACGCTGGGGATGGCAACGCTATCCAGATTATCGGTTACCAATACCGGCGTCAGCCACCCTAACACTTCTTTACACCAGGCACTCAGGTGGGCCGGTTGGGTCGGAGTGTTCCAGGAACCACCACTCATCAACCCCCAATTACCGATCCCGTCCGATGAATAATCGGTATCGTACAAATCTGGCAATCCAATGGCGTGGCCGAACTCATGGCTGAACACACCGATTTCAATCATACCCGAACTGGCAGACATGGCTGGCTGGATGATATAATCATTAATCCGAATAAATGAGCCATTTGCGCTGGAATCGTTGGTTACAAAGGCACTGCCCCACCAACTTGAATAACGTGAACGATGGGACCAAATAGACGGACCGCCACCTTCGCCACCACGACCTGAGTGTACAAAGAAACAGGCATCGACGGTTCCATCATCATCACCTGAATTGGGGATCCCATCAGGACCATCATTGTCATATTGTGCAAAATCGACCGTGCTATCGGCCGCCAACAAAGTTTCTTTTAAAAATGAGCCAACACCGCCGGGTGGACTGACAAATCCGTTGTCATAGGGCTCGGTCTGGTGACCTTCATAATAGGCATGTCCATGAGCGACAGGATACCATCCATACACGTGACCGGATAGATGGAATTGATTATAAGACATTTCCAAATAATGTTCACGCATGGTCGTGGTGGGCCAGGGTCCATCGAATAATTCGTGCTGCAAATTTTCAATCGGATAGGCCGGTTCACCGGCATCGGCATAATTTCCAACGATTACCGGAAACGACATGTACAGGGTGTCAGCCTGGGTATCCCGACTCGTACTGAGTTTTGCTGCTTTAACACGCTGGATCGCGGCAGCCAATCCACCCAGTTGGTAGGTCTGTGCAAATTGCTGTTGATACGCGATCACTTTAGGGGAAGGAACCACTCCAGGCTTGGCGGGGCTCATACCTGCTGCTGTTCCACATAGCGCAAGTACGATACCCGATATTATTGCGCGTTTATAATTATGCTGCCACATGCTGGGGTCCTTCTTAGGTGGGATAATTGACATGGGCAATAGTATAGTCCATTGCCCTAAATGGAAAACTCAAATTTCTATACCAAAATTGCCCTGAGGTTGGGCTACTCAATGGTCATGTGATTTCCGGCACGATACCACAAGGGAATACAGGGTGCTGCAATAATTGATATTGTGTCCCGATAAAATACACTTTATGTTCCGGCACTTATCCAAAAATAACATTCTGGGAGGAAAGTTATGCGCTATCGGAAATCTATAATTATCAGTGTTCTTGCTCTGGGGATGGTATTTAGCCAAGCCAAGGCACAGGCCGACTTACAGGCTTCACTGGAATCAATGTTGAAATCAAATGCCCAACTCTATCTGCAACCATTTGTCGATGGATTTGGTAGCGGCATGAACAGTGGCTGGTACTACAAATCAGGCGTTCATAAGTTTTTAGGCTTTGATCTGAGTGTTAAAATGGCAGGCATCCAAATTGGTGACGACCAAAAAACATTCGATTGGGTGTTGGCTGATAATAATTTGACATTACCACTGAACAGTGCAACCAATGGACAGATCGCTGATCTTACCCTGCCGTTCTCGGATCTTTATCTGGGAACTGACACCAAGACAGCCACACTTTTTGGCGATCAGGGTGGTGTTCTTGAACCCAATGCTCCTCATGTGGTTGATTTGATCCATACTCAATTTATAAATGATGGCCATTCCGAAGCGGAATGGGGTTATATCGAGTCAAACATCCAGAGCACCGTTGCCTCGAATGTCCAGGCAGTACCCCTACCCAATGGTTTTAATTTATCCGCCATGCCGGTTCCTATTGTTCAGGCATCCATTGGTTTACCTATGGGAACAGAATTATCCGCACGCTTTTTCCCGGAACAAGATCTGGGTGATTTAGGCAAATTCAGTTTTTATGGTGGTGGTTTAAGACTCAATCTGGACCAATTTATTCCGATTCCGCTGTTCCCGGTTGACATCACGGCCGGTGCTTTTTACCAGCAGATGAAAATGGGTGACATCATTACCGCGACAAATATGCATTATGGGCTCCAGGTCGGGAAAAGTATCAACCTTCTGATATTTGGTTTAGGCGCTTATGTTGATGCCGGACTGGATGCCACATCGATTGATGTGAACTACGATGCAAACATCACGGCTCCGGATGGTACTGCAAGTACAACAAATGTTAGTTTTACACTTGATGGAGAAGGCGGTCCCCGTTATGGTGCCGGCCTTTTCATCAAACCGCTTCCGTTCATTTATATCAGTGCGGCCTATTCTCAGACATCGACCAATCAGGTGGCTACTGTGGGTCTGAATATCGGAATGCGGTAGAACGACAGGAATAATTTGCCTGGCTATACTGTTCTCTTCTTTGAAGGGCAGTATTTTCACAAAAGGGCGTGGAATCCACGCCCTTTTGTTTTTCATCCGAATGTATTTAAAAAAGTCAGAGATATTTATATAAGTCCGGGAACCCCTCCACCAAAATGTCGGGGTTTTCCGCCTGCAGCTGCTCAACAGGTGTGTACCCGTGCGTCATAGCCACAGCCGTTACTCTGGCCGCCTTGGCAGCGTGAATATCCACGAAACTGTCCCCCACAAACCAAACCGACTTGCTGAACGGCACGCCCAATTTCACGAGGCCATAATGAATCACCCGCGGATCCGGCTTTCTCCACTCGGTTGAATCCTGCCCATACATGAATCGAAAATAGTGGTCCATTTCCAGTGCATGTAAAACACCCTGCACCACAGCTTCCGGCTTGTTGGAAATGACGCCCAGGGGAATTCCTTCCAGTCGTTGTAAAAATTCAATGGCACCCGAATAGGGCCGGGTCTCATCAATCAGGTGAGCCAGATAGTGTTTCCGGAAAATGGCCAATCCATCCGCCACCAGGTCTCTTGATATTTCGGTGGGTGGTAAAAATTCACTCAGGCATTTTTCCACCAGATAGGGGGCGCCATAACCCACATGCGAAAGCACCACCTCTCGGGACAATGGACCAAAATCCAAATCATCCAAAGTCCGATTCAAATTATTGGTGATATCTGTGCTGGAATCCACCAGGGTACCATCCAAATCGAATAAAACTGTACTGAGGGTCATGAGGTGAATATAGCCGGTATTGAAATTGTTGCGAAGGGTTTGTGGAAAAAGAGAATTCGTAGCGGTCCCGATTTTACCATAAGCAGGGTAAGAACTGGAATAAATCTTCTCCGCCACATGCAGTGTGAGAATTGAAAAAAACGAAGCAAATAAAAACCGCCACTTGTCTTGCCTGATTCGGTTTAACAAGTGACGGCTTTACGAAATGAGCCGAGGGGAATGTAGCGGACTACTTTTCCAGTAACTGCTTGGCGGCCTTGTCCAGTTCGGGTACCACCTCAAACAGGTCGCCTACAATGCCATAATCAGCAACTTTAAAAATGGGTGCCTCCGGATCCTTGTTAACCGCCACAATGTATTTGGACGAACTCATACCGGCTAAATGCTGAATCGCACCGGAAATGCCGCAGGCAATGTACAGATTGGGGGAGACGGTTTTTCCCGTCTGACCCACCTGATCCGAATGGGGACGCCAACCGGCATCCACAGCCGCACGGGAAGCACCAACCGCCGCACCCAATGTGTCAGCCAATGCTTCAATGACCGGGTAATTTTCCGGTCCGCCCATACCGCGCCCACCGGAAACAATAATACCGGCCTCTGTCAATTCCGGACGCCCGCCGGATTTCATCTGTGTATCGGTTACTTTCACCTTCAAATCATCGTCACTCAGGTTGAAGGACAATTCAACCACCGTACCGTCACCCGACTTTTCTTCAGCCGGAAAGACATTGGGCCGTAAGGTTGCCATGGCCGGTTTGGAATTCACCGCCACTTTCAGGAAGGCTTTACCGGCATAAACCGGGCGTTTGATCTCCAGGTAATCACCCTGCCATTCCGCGGCCACAATATCCGCCACCACGCTGGTTCCGGCTTTTATCGCCGTTAACGGCGCCACATCACGCCCCATGGCGGATGCGCTGAAAAATACAACATCCGGGTTTTCACTCTCAATAGCCGCCGTCATTACCGTTGCATATGCAGATGGCGAATAAGCACTTAACCGGCCATCATCAGCTACCAGCACTTTTTGAGCGCCATATTTACCCAATCCCTCTGCCAGGCCTTTGACGCCATTGCCTACCAGACAGGCGATTACCTCACCACCGGAAGCATCCGCGATGGCACGCCCTGCTGAGACTGCCTCCAGGGCGTAGGACTTCAATTTATTCTCACGCTGTTCCGCAAATACCAATACTTTAGCCATCATTGCCTCCTATATCACCTTGGCTTCATCACGCAGCAAACGAACCAGTTCCGCTGCCGCTTCCGGACCTTCACCCACAATACGACCGGCCGGTTTCTCCGGCGGGTAGGTCATCTCCAGTATTTCGTATCCACCCTCTGCTAACGAGACATCCTTCATCTCGATGGGCTTTTTCTTGGCCTGCATAATACCTTTCAGGGATGGATAGCGCGGCTCATTCAAGCCTTTTTCGGTGGTAATAACACACGGCAGCGGTGCTTCCATGGTCTCCTTGCCGCCTTCAATGTCCCGGACAATGGTGGCTTTTCCGTCAGAAATGGTTAACTCATGAGCGGTGCTTAAAACCGGCAGATTCAACAACTCACCCAGCATGGAACCCACCTGATAGCCATAGTCATCAATGGCCATTTTTCCGGTAAGAATCACATCAGCCTCAAGGGTTTTCACCTCTTCTCCTAGCGCTCTCGCAATAGAAACACCATCCATAAGCGCTGCATCTTCAGCGGTCAACAAAATAGCCCGATCAGCTCCCATGGCCAGCGCGGTGCGGATAGAACTCTGGGCCGATTCCGGACCCACAGATACCACAATAACTTCCCCGTCCCCCCGGGCTTCTTTTAGTTTCAATGCTTCCTCAACGGCGAATTCGTCGTAAGGATTTAAAATATTTTTCACCCCGGCCGGATTCAGGGACTTTCCATCGTCCCCGATCACCACCTTGGTCTCTGTATCAGGTACATGTTTTACACACACCACAAATTTCATTTTCGTTCTCCTTTTCCTTATCATTCACCATTCAACATCTAAAACTAAAAACCAGAGATTCATGTACAAGCTAAAACCGACTGACGAGTCAGTTTGTTTAAATTTGGCCTCAAGTTTGATTCTTACGCGGTTTTTAACCGGTTAATGGTCACCAGCAGCCGATCATCCTCATCGGAAGTCATCCACCCGGTTCCCAACAGCGTTTGCAGGGCCTGATCTGCACTACAACCCAATAAATCAGGTGTGTGGATGGGTTCCAAGCCTCCGGTTTCGTCCTTTTTGAGATGCAAACCATCCGAATGCAATCCCAGCATGGAACCGGGCGGCAGCGTGATGGTTCGCCACGCCGGTGTCCAATCCGCGAACACACCCATGGGCGGCGATGGCTGAGTTTCTACAATACCGGGAATACCGGATTCAGCCACTATGAAAGGCGCCGGATTTCCTGCCGCCATACAATACGCTGTATCGGTCTCCTCATTCACCACGGCGGCGGTGACCGCCACATTAAATCCGGATTTTGGCAGGCGGTACAGCGTCAAATTCATTTGCTCCAACCATCCGGACAGTGTGGCCTCCTTCCAGTCCTGAGACTGCAGCGACATTTTCAGAAAACCATTCAGATAACTGGTTTCCAAACCCGAGCCGGCCACATCAACCACCATGACACAAAAGCGTTCATCCCGCCCCCGAAAAGCATAATAAAAATCACCGCTGAATTCATTGCGAGGTCGGATAACCACCGAAAGCTTCCAGTTTTCACCCACCGCCGGCAAATCTGTGTTAGCCAGTTGCTGATTAAATTCTTCCGCCAGAGCGATTTCTTCCGCCTGGCGTCGCATGATCTCCCGCTCATGCCTGATGTGGACAACCCTATAGGTCAATCGGCTGAAAAAGAGCACGGACACCACGAATAGAGTGACCAGAAATTCCCATCGCTGGTGAAATGGCGGTTTAATGACGAAGGTGGATAAAGGATAAACCGGACCCCAATTGAAATGTCCCACACCCCGCGCCTGTACGCCAATTTCATAATAACCGGGCGAAAGGCTGGAGAACTGGAGTTGGGTATTGGCACCCAGCCCCACCCAATCCCCGGAACGATTTATAAACCGATACCGAAATTCAGTTGCCGTGTTCAAAAAATCCGGGGCGCCCAGATCCACCGCCAGTAAAGGATGGTTGTGAGGATATTTTTCAGCCCACTGGTGTACCGGTTTACCATTCTGCCAAAACTGATACGGGATCACCGTCGGTACATGCTCCGGTAATTGCATCCCCACCGGAAGGTGAATCAGTCCACCGATGCTTCCAAACCAAACTCCGGAGGGCTCGGCCAGAATAGCACCATTGTTCATTTCATTAGCCGGCAAACCATCATCAAATTCCAGAACCTTCACTTCATTGTCTTCCAGACAGACAATCCCCTGATTTGTCCCCAGCCAGACCACATTCCCCTGCGTGATGGTCACCGAGTAAACATTGGAGCCGGGTAATCCGTCCTCCAGATTGTACCACGCCAGGCGTTCGCCAGCCTGATTCAGGACAATCAAACCGGCATCCGTGCCCAACCAAATCTTGCCAAATTGATCTACCGCCACATCCCAAATCACACGGTTTGGCTCCCAAATCCGCACACGCTCCTGACTGAAATAATTCAAACCCCGGTCAGTGGCGATATATAGCCCGTCACCAGCATCCGCCAATGCGTGGCAATACATACTTGAAAAACCCAATGCCGACGGAAATATCTCCCCGTGGCCATCGGCATGATATAGTCGCAAACCCTTTTCCGTACCCAACCAGACCCGGCCGTCCTTGTTAATCACATCCATAACCGCGAAATCCAGCAAGTGCTGCTCAGATACAAAATTCCCATCTTCATCGATTTCATAGATATCCGTACTGTTATCATAACCAACGACGACGCGATTATCAAAAAAGGGACCCACACACCATGCCCGGGCTGACTTTGTAGCGCTATTGCGTTCAAATCGCTCTTTATCCCCGGAGTAAAAAATTCCATCATCAGTGGCCACCAGAAGCTGCTCCCCGATCCGGGCGATGTGATTTACCATGGGATTGGTTAAACCGGACGTTCCGGTATAAGCGCGTAATTCATAAGGGAACACCTGCGCCAGGCCCTCACCGTCCGTCCCAACCCACAGACTGCTTTGTCGATCCAGGTAAACCGACCGAAAAAACGATTCCGGTAAGCCATTTTCCACCGTAATCACGTCCCGGTGTTTTGGCGTGTGTTGGTTAAATCGGACAACGCCCGTATAGTAGAGTGAGGCGGCCACCGTGTCTCCCCGAACCACCACATCCGTTACCACTTCATGTTTAATAACCGGTCGTAAACCTTTGGCATTTTTAACAAACAGTCCCGTTGAACTGCCACACCATAAACCAGCGGAAGATATGGCCAGTTTCAGGAAAAATATATCCGGCGCTTCCCCCGTTAGTCTCATACCATCCCAACGATACAATCCGGTACTGGTGGCCAGCCAGAGCGCGTCCTGCCAGTGAATCAGATCCAGCACCATGGTTCCCTCAGGTAATTTCAGGCCGGGAACCGCCAGCAATGAATCACCGCTCAGCGTAAACACACCATCCAACAGGGTTCCGATATACAATTCACCATCGAATGGAACGATACCACGAATTTCGGACTGATTGGTTTTGGTCAGGAAATGCACCGAGTCGGTCACATCAAAACTTAAGTAGCCCAAGCCGGCGTTGGTCCCAATCCACATGGTGTCCGGCGTGGCTTCCGAAAGACATCGGATCCATTCACTTTTCAGACCATTGGCATAGGTGAGGGTATAAACATTAGCACCGGTGAACAGATTAATGCCCCCCATGGTTCCCACCCAGATGACACCCCGACTGTCCTGGACAATTTCATTCACCTGAGACTGGATCAGGATGGTCTCCGGGCTGTAATGCCGCAGGGGGACTTCCGCGGCGGCCACCATTCCCGCCGACCCAAACAGCAGGATGGTAAACAGAATATTTCCGGTTAACCTCATGGACTGATCTCCGGTTCCTCGCGTTGTCCGGTTTCCAATGCCTTCCGGATCGGCGCGGGAAACTTAAGCGTGACCATTTTCTCCAGTGTTGCTTTCCAGTTGTACTCAACCCGCAATAAATCCACCGAATAATTGTCTTCATCCATCTCCAGAACCGCACAGGAGGCACGAACATCCCCATCAAATGCCCGCCCAACACAGCCGGGATTGATGAACAATGTTTTATTCACCTGCCGGGCAAACGGATCATGGGAATGACCACAGATCACCAAATCAGACCGGCTCATGGCCGCCAACTCACGCAAGCGTGTCTCCGGCGTTGAACTAACCAAACCCTCCATGAAATCAGCCGGACTGCCGTGTACCATATGAATCGTCTGATCATCCATCTGCAATTTCATCTCCCGGGGCCAGCTATGAACAATTTTGTCGACGGCTGGCGTCATTTTACCGGCAGTAAATTCATACACCCAGCGCTTGGCCGCCATCTTAGGTCGCTCCGGCGGAGTCCCTTCAAAAAACGCCAGCGCCCATTCATCTACATTTCCGCGAATCGATGTAACCCCCCGATTTTCCACCAAATCCACGACCGCCACCGGATCCGGACCGAACACCAGTGTATCACCACAGTTGAGGATAAAATCAAAGTCCTCCGGCGGACATGTTTCGAACACCGCCTCCAGAGCCTCCAATACACCGTGAATGTCGGAAATCAATAAGCCCATTGTCATGGAGTAGAATCCTTCTCTTTTGCTACGGGAACCGTCAATACCGGCAACACGGTCCGGTCTCCGGAAAGCACCAACCGCCGAACGACCTTACGCGGACCGGTCACCACATCAACCCGTCTTCCCGAGTAAATTTTCTGCTCAAGCTGATGAATATCATAACCCGCCTGCCCCGCAGCCTGAATGGGGATGTGTATCCGCTGCATATTCCCGTCATTATCAAAAACCTGGACCTCCCACACCTCAGGTTTAGCCTGAATTTCCCCTACTGTACCCACAATTCGATGATACGAATTAGCTGCGCAGCCGCTCAATAACTGAGCCACCATAATTACAGGGAACACCACTTTTCGTACCACAAACAATATTACGCCTCTCCATTCTCCGCCAGCATCGCCAGTTCCTCTCCCGTATAAAAACTCTCCAGCACGGCTTGTTGTGGTGCTACCGCGTCATGGAACGACAATATGGCCACACTGGTGGGGGAAAATGTCAGGCGTTGTCCCTGCTGACGTAAAGCCCGGAAGACGAAATCATGTACCGCCGGCAGATGTCCCACAAACAAGACAGTGTCACCCTGCAATTGCCACATGGCTTTGAAATACAGGTCCGGTTCTGTTTCCGCTAAAAAAATCGCGGCTTTTACCGCATCCAATCCAATACCAAAAGGAGCACCCATAATAACGCCCGTTTCCCGGGCGCGCCTCAACGGACTGGTATAAATGGCATCAAGGTTCGGTACAATGCTTTTCAAACCCCGAGCTGCCTGGGTCGCCAGGTCAACCCCCTCCCGGGTCAGAGTGCGAAAATAATCATCGCCATTTCGGGATACAGCTTCCGCGTAGCCATGCCGCATCATTAGTATTTGCCTGATATCCTGCCCCATCAATTCACCGGTATTTTCCTGTTCCGGTATCCGAATCGTAGTTTGATGTATTGATCGGGAAATGTAGGTCGTGGGGCAATAAATCCCAAGC
>JAIPJQ010000167.1 GCA_021734065.1 Fidelibacterota bacterium
GTGATCCCTCTACCGGCTGGACCCATTATATGGTTGCTGAGCAGGCCCCTGAAACCGCTACCGGTATTTCCGTCAGAGCGCGTTTCAATCCCAACACAACCGGTGCGGCTTACTTCGATGACTTCTCCGTGGAAAAAATGGTTGTTTCTACGACGAGTATCGCGGAAGAGCCGGTCAGGAATCAACGACCGAGTGAATATCTGCTTACCCAGAATTATCCCAATCCCTTTAACCCATCAACCCACATTCGTTTTAGCTGTCCGTCAGCCGGTTGGGTGAGATTGGAAATCTATAATCTCATGGGGCAACACATTAAAACGCTTGTCAATCAGGAAATGAGAGAAGGGACCTACGAAGTGATATGGAACGCCGATAATGATTACGGCGAACCGATCGCATCGGGTGTCTATCTCTACAATCTGATTACTCAAAATGGAACCATCTCACAAAAAATGGTTTTGATGAGATAATCACGAACATCCCAAAGAGAGCCGGTTTTTGTAATCGGCTCTCTTTGATTAAAATTTTTCAATTCATCCACTTTGGAGCCGGGGAATGAAACACATTTCCTTAAGTCTGGTCATATCCCTGCTGGTCTTCCCTGCGTTGATGTATGCAGGAATGACCGGTAAAATATCCGGACGAGTGGTGGACGCTCAGTCCGGTGAACCTTTAGCCGGTTGTAATATCATTGTTGAGGGGACGTCCCTGGGTGCTGCGGCCGATCAGGACGGATATTACAGAATTCTTAATCTCAGTCCGGGAATTTATAGTGTCCGGGCCAGCATGATCGGCTACAACCCGGTTATTCAAAAAAATGTTAAGGTGCTGATTGATTTAACCACACCGCTTGATTTCAACATGGGAATTGGTTCGATTCAGGGCCAGGTGGTCATTGTACAAGCACGCCAGGAAACCGTTAAAATGGATGTCACATCCACCTCTTTCCATATCGACAGTGATCAGATCGTTCAGCTTCAGGTAGACAATCTCAGTGATATCGTAGAACTTCAGGCCGGAGTCGTGCAGGGGCATTTCCGGGGGGGCCGGGCGGGTGAGGTCATGTACATCGTTGACGGAATTCCTATGAACGACAGTTATTCCGGAGACAATCTGTTTGATGTTGAGAGTGACATGATTCAGGAAGTCGATGTCATTAGCGGCACGTTCAACGCCGAATACGGTCAGGCGATGTCGGGTATTGTGAATATCGTCACCAAGGAGGGGCAGAAGACATTTTCCGGGAAATTGAGTTTATATGGTGGTGATTATTTTAGCAGCCATTCTGATATATTCTTAAACATCAATGATGCCAATATATCCGCCATTCACAGTTATCAATTCAAGCTGAGCGGACCGATACCGTTTCTAAAGAACCGCCTCACCTTTTCCGTGATCGGGCGAAAAAGTCAGGACTCTGGTTGGATGTATGGAAAGCGTATTTTTCAAACCGGTGATTTTTCATATTTTACCGATGATACGACACGCCAGATTTTTCAGGCGACCGGCGATCAATCTTACGTCCCCATGAATCCGAATTCCAATTCCACGCTTCAGGGTAAGTTGAGTTTTAAGCTCACCGATCGTGATAAGCTGAATTACACGGGTTTTTATAATAAAAGGTATAACCGCGATTTTGACCGTCTTTTCAAATACAATCCTGACGGAAACTACAACCACTACGCCAACAGCTATCAGAACGCCCTGCAATATACGCGCATGTTCGGGACCAAGACGTTCATGAATGTGAATCTGTCATCAGGTTTCACCGATTATTCCCAATATGTATTCAAGGATCCGGATGATCCGCGGTATGTCCCCATCGAATATTTGAATGCCAATAACTCCAACGGATTCTCCACCGGCGGGGCACGAATGTGGCACCACTACCGGAATAACAAGACTGATATCGTTAAATTTGATCTCAGAAGTCAATTTGAAAAAGTGCACACACTGGGACTCGGTGCCAGTTACAAACATGTGCATTTATGGCTGCATGAGTACCAGTTATACTTCGATGAAAACAATCAAATCCGTACGCCGGCATCAACATCTGCCTACAATAACCGATACGTTCATGATCCTGAAGAAATCGCTTTTTACCTGCAGGATAAAATGGAGCTGGGTGAAATGATCGTGAATGCCGGTTTGCGCTACGATTTTTTCAATCCGGACGGCGTTGTGCCGGAAAATTTTTACAATACCGTGGGCGCACCCAAGCGTAAAGCTGCAACCTCCGACCATTGGAGCCCCCGTTTCGGGATCGCTTATCCTATTTCCGACCAGGGTGTGATCCATTTTTCTTATGGGCATTTTTTCCAGGTTCCCAACTACGAGTACCTGTATATCAACCCGGATTTCGAGGTAGCATTGATCCACGGTGCAGGTGCTGATCCGCCCCGGGGCCGCTTCAACAGTATGGGGAATGCGGAGCTGAAGCCGGAAAAAACGGTGAGTTACGAAATCGGCTTGAAACAGGCCATTCTGGAAAACTTGACAATTGATATTACCGGTTACAACAAAGATATCCGCGATTTGATCGGCCAGATCACGCTGATCGATATTTATGGGGGGAAATTTTGGCATTTTATTAATCGGGACTATGCCAATGTCCGCGGCATTACGGTTGCATTGGAATTAACACCCGCGCCCGGTCAGATCGGTTTTTCGCTGGACTATACCTATCAGGTGGCCACCGGAAATGCATCGGACCCACTGGACGAGTCTAAAAATCAGGAAACCAACCCGCCGATTCAATCCGAGAAAAAACGGCAGCCGCTCAATTGGGATCAAACCCATTCACTGAATCTGACCGCAACCTTGAATCACAGCGGTTATCTGTTTAGTCTGATCAGCCAACTCGGAAGTGGTACGCCCTATACCCGCGAATCGCCCTTTTTCAACAACCGTATTCTGAATGGTGAGCGCAAGCCCGTGACCTTTACGGTGGATTTTAATGCCTCGAAAAATTTCATGCTGGGCTCGATCATGGTATCGCCATTCTTGAAAATTTCCAATCTGTTTGACCGCAAAAACAACCTCGAGGTTTATCCCTCCAGCGGCTCAGCCGACTTTGATTACAACATCATCTATGAAAACTACCGGGGTTACAGCACCCTGGAAGACTGGCTGCGGCAACCTAACTATTATGATACACCCCGTAAAATTTTAGTCGGGTGTTCATTTACCTTCAATCAGAAGGATTGATATGAAAATATTGTTGCAGAAAAAATCACCTGTCTGCTTCAAGGTATTCTTTTTAATTGTACTCGCTTGCCTGGGAGACTTTAACCTTCAGGCTCAAACCCCCCAAGCTTTACGCGGGGACCGGGCTTACCGCCGGCGGGGGCTCATGAACGGAAATCTGGTTCACACCCTGTTTTGGAATTATTGTGAAGTTGGCGATTATCCTGAGGAACCCTCGGGCTGCTGGCCAACGCCTGACAGGCACTATTTGGATGACATTACCTTGGTTGTTTCGGTTGAGGTTGAGAATGGCACAGGTGTGGTTATTCATCCCATGGAAACCCAGTATCGGGAATTCGTCGATTGGTCACCGGAAGGAATACCCTGGGGATTCGAGCCTCAACCCTACTGGTTTAATATGGACGAAGGTGAAAATACCTCACCTGCCATGAGCAACGATCCGCGCACCTGGCCGGATAACTGGCCAGACAAACCTGCAAGTTGGGATGGTTATTGGGATGGTTACTTTGGCAAGGGTATTCTGAACGCTCAATTGGAAACGGTTTTTGTGTTTGACGATGATCCGGATAAAGAACCTAATCTGATGATGAATTATTACTGTGACGCTCGTGACTCAACTCGCGGAGGTTTGGGTTTAAATGTAACTGCCCGTGGATTTCAGTGGAGTCAGGTACTGGCTGAAGACTGTATTTTCTGGCTATACAACATCAAAAACGAATCCACCCATGATTACGATAAAGCGTACTTCGCACAGTACATCGATTGGGGTATTGGAGGGGTCGGTGGTGATATCCAGAATATCGGTGAGTACGATTCAGATTTAGATATTGCTTTTGCTTATGCACCTCCCGGTGCGGTAGGTGTGGGCGGTTGGCATCCCATTGGATTTGCGGGATATGCCTTTCTGGAAAGCCCGGGTATTTCTACCGATTTTGTCGACAATGATAATGACGGGATTGTAGATGAAACTCGGGAAAGTAGTGATCCGGGCGAATACCTGGCTGATTACCCGTATGGATTTGATGATGTGAACCGGGAGAAATTTTTTCATTTCTACAACCGTTATCCGGGACCGCACTGGTCCGCAGATGAAAATTGCGACTGGGAGCCTTACACGGATGTCAACGGGAATGGTGTCTGGGATTCGGATGAGCCCCTCAATGACGATGTGGGTGAAGACGGTGTTGGTCCTTTCGATCTCCATTATACCGGCCCGGATGAAGGCCAGGGAGACGGTATGCCGACCAATGGTGAACCCAATTACAATCAAACCGATCCGGACGAATCGGACCAGATCGGACTCACTGGATTCGAAATTTTTCCTGTCCATCAATACGAACTTTGGAATGATGAAGAAAATTGGGACGTCTTTAGACGCTCCCTGCCGCCCATTGATGAAATCGTTCAGCCCAATAATTTGGGGATGTTCTTTTCATCAGGTCCATTTCCCCTCAATGTGGATCAAACCGAACGGTATTCAATGGCCTTGTTATTCGGTGAGGACCGGGACGATCTGACCAAAAACAAGCGGACGGTTCAGCAGATTTACAATGCCGATTACCGCTTTTCCAAACCACCTTCAAAACCCACCCTGAAAATATACCCGGGTGATCAGGAAGTCACCCTGGTGTGGGATGATTTGGCGGAACAGTCCTATGATCCGTTTCTGCAGGAATTCGATTTTGAAGGGTATATGATATACCGCAGTACCGAACCGCAGTTTCTGGAAGATAAGGTGATCACCGATTCATATGGCAATCTCACCTACCGTAAACCGATTGCCCAGTTTGATAAAAAAGATGGTAAAACAGGTCCCCATCCGGTCGACATCTATGGCGTAAAATTCAACCTGGGAGATGATACGGGGCTACGCCATACCTATACCGATACAGATGTGAAGAATGGCCAGACCTACTATTACGCAATCGTTTCTTATGATTACGGCCTTTACACCTATACCAGCGACGGCGTGCAAGGTATTCAACCTTCGGAATGCTCGGCCATCATCAATGTGAATTCCGCCGGTCAGGTAACTTTTACCGACATTAATTGCGGGATTGCTACCCCACGCCCGCCCTCGGCCGGTTATATCCCGCCGCACATATCAGGCGAAATCGCGCATGAGGGTCCGGGGACCGGCTCGATTACAGTGGATCTGGCTGAAAAACCTTCGGTACCTTCCGGCGAAACGACCTATGAAATGGCGTTTCATGAGAACACCCCGCACCACACAGAGAAATTCCCCTGGTATTCGATCCGGGATGTGGTTGCCGATACACTGGTGTTTGACTCAATTCGATTGCAGACCTATGGGGACGAAAGTCCAATTTTCAATGGTACCGCAGTAACCGTTTACAACGATACTTCAATATGGATCGACGATCAGCGCAGTAAAATTATTGCCGGTTCGTTTGATTATATTCCCAGGGTTCGCCTTAACCCGGACAATGAGGATGTCGCTGGCTATCGCTTGAATATTGAACAGCCATCCGATTTCATCATCACTTTTCACGATACGGATGTCACCCAATCCACCGCAGCGCTGGGGTACCGGGCACGCCCGGCTTCGATTGAGGTTTATGACATCACGGATTCAATCAATACACCCTTTGCGATTTCCGATCTGGATCATGATGGGAGGTATAGCAGCGGGGATGATATCATCCTGCTGCTGCCTGATCCAAATTTTGTTTTCCAGTATTACACCACCTGGATGCTCCGGTTTGAATCAAAGTTTGAGCTGGATACAGTCATCATCGACGGTGTGGCGTATGCCGATACCACGTGGTTGACCGTGGATCCGCCGAGTGAAGGCGATCAAATGTTGATAGCGACCGATAAAACCTTCCGGGAAGGTGATGTGTTTCGGTTCTCGCTGACCGGTGCCGATTCCAGTGATACGCTGGCAAAAAAAAGACTCGACAATATCTATGTGGTCCCGAATCCATACGTCGTGACGGCCTCCTGGGAACCGCGTAACACATACAAATTCGGTCGTGGGGAGCGGCGGATCCAATTTTTCAATCTACCTCAAATCTGCACCATTCGCATTTACAATGTGCGCGGCTATCTCATCGATACAATCGAGCACAACAGTAGTGCGGCTGATGGTATGGAGTCCTGGGACCTACTCTCCAAAGACGGGAATGAGATCGCTTATGGCGTCTACATTTATCATGTTGAAGCCCCGGGAGTTGGGGAAATAACAGGACGTTTTGCGCTGATAAAATGAAAATCCCAAACCAACTGAAATGGCGTTTGATTTGGGCCGGACTGGCTTTCGTGGTTATCGGTTGTAGCCGAAAAGCACCGGAATCTTTACCGGTAGCCTATGTGGGCGATCGCACCATCAGTTCAGAGATGTTTGCTTTTACCTATGAATTATCTCCACGATCCATCACCGAACAACCACCGGAACGCGCTCGTCAGACAGTATTGAACAATCTGATCAACCGGATATTGTTGGCACAGGAAGCCGAACACCGTGGTCTTGATCAAAATTCAAGATTACAGGAACTGGAAAATTACTATCTGCGTCAGGCGGTGAACCGCGAGTTGTACCGACAACAGGTACGCGAAAAAGTCATTGTCACCGAAGATGAGGAACGGGAAGCTTTCAATCACTCCAAAAAAACATTATGGGTCCGGCATTTTGTTGCGGATGACACCATTGCAGCCGACCGGATCATTGCCGGAGAGAACCACGCGCCACATATTCCAATCCATCCCTGGATGGTGACAAAAAAAATGGCACAAAACGAACTTGCGGACAGTATCGGGTGGAACACGGTTGATCCCGTAATTGAAGCGATCTTATACCAGCTTAAGCCAGGACAATTTTCCAGGCCGGTATTTTATGGAAAAAAGTACCATGTTTTTCATCTAATTGATGTCATTCAGAATGTGATGAAACTTGAAAGTGATTTCCAGCAGCAGCGGGAATCCATTCATGGTGTTCTCAAGCGCCGTAAGGAAAAAGCCTTATCAATAGCATTTGTGTATGCCCGGCTCACTCCTGAGCACCTGGTAATTAAAGCTACGGTATTAAACCAATTAACCGATTTTCTGTGGAGCCATAAACCCGCACCGGTGAAAAATGGCCAGCTTGATTTCATTCCCGAAGAGGAAATTCGGCTGGTTGATGCCGGAGAGGGCAATTTGGCTGGACAGGTACTGGCCGTTTATCGATCGGGGGAGATGACGGTCCGAAAGTTTTTGTTTCTGTATAAGGTGAATCCACAAAAAATGGATTTCGATGATCGCACCTCGGTTCTGGATGCCATTCAGAACATGGTCGGATTTTATGTCCGTGACCGGGTTTTATCAGACTATGGATTGTCACTTGGTTTGGATTCAAAGCCTGAGGTCAGACAGGACTTTCAGGAGGCTCGTGACCGCTTGCTGGCGGAATTACTGCAGCATCAAATGGTAGCGTCAGTCCTGAAAGAGAATTTACCCGAATCGACCATGAGTGCACGATGCCGTTCACTGCAAAACGCACTGTTGGACAGCCTCCGACAAAATACAATAATTACAACCGACACGAGTGCGCTCATGGCGGTATACACTTCAGACGAAGGCATGTCCCGAAAAATGGATTTCACAGCCATCAGGACGCAACAGTGATGAGGATTCAACGATGCTCAAACAGGTAAAATCATCTCGGATCCAACTGGTAGTCGTTTTCTTCTTAGCCTTGTTGGGCCGAGATTTTGGTCAGGGTCCGCTTACGAATGTGGGCACCACGGCAGCACCCTTTTTAGAAGTTGGTGTCGGGGCTGAGGCCATCGGAATGGGCGGCGCCTATGTTGCCCTCGCCAGGGATGTGACCGGGCTGTATTGGAATCCCGGGGGAATCAGTCGGGTTCAGCAGCCGCAGGGGCTGTTCGAGCGGACAACATGGCTGGCAGATATCGGGTTTAATTTTTTCGGAGTGGTTGTGCCCTTACCCCAGCGGGGCGTACTCGGATTTTTTATCAATGCCATGTCCGTCCCTTATTCGCCGGTGCGAACAGTGGGCTATCCTCAGGGAACCGGAGAAGAATTTGATGCCACGAGCTTTGCCACCGGATTGAGCTATGGGATGAATCTCACCGACCGTTTTTCGATCGGATTCAATCTCAAATATATCCAGGAAAGAATCTGGCACGAAAAAGCCAGCAGCTTTGGACTTGATGTGGGAACGCTTTATGATACCGGTTTAGAGGGACTGACACTCGGGGCGGCTATCACCAATTTTGGCCCGTCATTGCAGTTAAGCGGCAGTGATTTGATCATTTACGAAGATGTCGACCCCACCATTGACGGTAATAATGACCGGATCATGGGTACCTTTATGACCGACAAATGGCCATTGCCACTCAACATGCAATTCGGAATTGCCTATGATCTGCTGGACTCAAAAACGAGTCGTATCACATGGGCTCTGGATGCGTTGCATCCCATTAATAATACAGAAAGCATCAATACCGGTGTTGAAATCAATCTAATGCACATATTGACTGCCAGGGTTGGGTATAAGGCTCTGTTTCAACAGGACACGGAAGAAGGCCTCACCCTCGGTGCCGGTTTGCGATACAAACTTTTCGGTCAATCCACTATTCTGGTTGATTTTGCGTTTGCGGATTTCGGTCGAATGGGAAATGTGAACCGCTATTCAGTCCGGATGAATTTTTAGCAGGTCAGGCCGGGTAAGGGTCTCCCAACCTTATCAAAATGGAACCACCAGGGGAAGATTAGTATGAATCGCATAAAACTCTATCGGCTCCTGGCCCTGATGATTCTTGTCAGTTATTCAGGATACAGCCAACAGATAACCATTCCCCGCGTAACAGACATGCCCAATATGCCACAACCCTATTTGATGCGGGACTGGAAGGCTGTTGCGCAACAATATGACAGCCTGGTATTTGATTTGAATGCAACCGGTCAATACCTTCCGCTGGTTTGGATTAACACCAATACAATCAATTATCCCGATCACACCAGTTTTGGTTTGCACACGGTGGTGGGGACGCCCTATCCATCCAGTGCCGAAGCCATCAATGTGATTCCGGCCGTTGTGGGTGCCAGTCTGGTGGGTATCGATAAAAGCGACCAATTCGGAGTGAATTGGGTGTTGGGTTGTGAGGAATTTTTCAACCGACGGCCTGCGGAAAATGTCTACCTGAACTCACCCGTAACCAGCAGTGGTGACGACTGGTGGTACGCGGTCATGCCCAATGTCTTTTTCTACCAGTTGAATGCCCTTTATCCCCATACCGGCGATTTCGATTTTCAATTCAACTCAGTAGCGTATCGCTGGTGCACGGCGGTTGAAACCATGGGCGGGTCCGCAGCTCCCTGGAACCGCGCATCCATGAATTACCGGGGTTGGTACCTGGCCAGCATGACACCCTATACCCAGGGCGTCACGGAACCCGAAGCAGCGGGTGCTATTGCCTGGTTGCTATACCACGCTTACACGATCACAGGAAATGTTCGTTACCGGATGGGGGCCGAGTGGGCCATGGAATTTCTGGATGATTTTCCGAATAATGCTGCCTATGAACTCCAACTGCCGTACGGATCATACATCGCGGCCCGCATGAACGCTGAGTTGGGGACCACCTATGATCTGGAAAAATTCGTGAACTGGTCCTTTGATCCCGTGGGTAATGTCCGCCAATGGGGTGTCACGTTGGGTAACTGGGGTGGATACGATTGTGATGGTCTGGTCGGTGAAGCCCTGAACGACGGCTATGCCTTTTTAATGAATGGCTACGAAATGGCCGCTGCGCTGATTCCCATGATCCGCTATGACGACCGCTTTGCACACGCATTGGGCAAGTGGATTTTAAACATGGCCAATGCCTCCCGCCTTTTTTACGCCAACTATTTGCCGGCGGATCACCAGGATGGCGAAGCCTGGTCGTATATCTATGATCCCCAGGCGGTGATTGGTCATGAAGCCATGCGTGAATTTGCCCTGGGAACCGGGATCAGCCCCTTTGCCACCGGCGATGCCATTTCCGGTGGTTGGGGAGCCACGAATTTCGCGCTCTACGGTTCTTCCCACATTGGAATGATGGCCTCACTTGTTGACACCACCAATATTTCCGGTATTCTCAAATTGGACTTGTTGGCAACCGATTTTTACCGCCAGGATGCCTACCCCAGTTACCTTTTTTACAATCCCTACGATATCCCGCAGTTGGTTCAGGTTGATGTGGGGAACGACCCGGTCGATGTGTACGATGCCGTTTCCAATGCGGTCATTCTCACGGGAGTCAGTGGGACAGTTAATTTGCCGGTTGGCTCCGATGAAGCTGTCGTAGCGGTTCTCCTTCCCGTCGGAGCTCCTCATCAGTTCGAGTTGGATAAACTGGTGGTCAACGGGATTGTTGCTGATTACAGGACCGGTCAACCGGTTGCCAACTACCCGCCCCGGATCAAGGCGCTGGCCACTGTTGACAGCGTGTTCGTTTACGGTCAAGCCGGAAATATCTACTGTACCGCGACTGATCGGAATGATCAGAGTCTGACTTATTACTGGCAACTGAACAGCGACACGCTCGATTTCAATGGTGCGGTATACAGCTTTTCGGCACCGGATTCAGTTGGTGATTTTACTTTCAGATGTACGGTTTGCGATAGCAGCGACGCCTGTGTTTCAGACAGTCTGGTGGTCCCGGTGGTAGAAGCCATCAACCATCCACCGGTAATTGAAGATCTGACGGTCTCTCATTTGGGTATCGCATTGGGAGATACCGTTTCGCTTGCTTGCCAGGCCAGCGATCCTGACAATGATTCACTCACTTACACCTGGAGTTGCGCTGGTGGTGAATTCCTCAATGATACCGATAGTCTCGCCACCTGGATCGCACCCAATACGCCCGGTTATTACAGGATTTTTTCCCAGGTGAGTGATTCTCGCGGGGGATTTGCCCGTGACAGTCTCGGTTTGGTCGTCCAGGACAGCAGCAGCACCCAGGTCGGGGTTCCGGTCGCGTTCTATCCCTTTAATGGCAACGCCAATGATGAAAGTGGCCTGGAAAATAACGGGATCGTTACCGGTGCTGACCTGACGATCGATCGCCATGGTAATCCTGCCGCTGCTTATACCTTTAACGGCTCCAGCGACAACATCCGAGTTCCCTCCAATGGCAGTTTGAATTTCACTGATGCCATTAGTGTCAGCATCTGGATGAAACCGCATCAGTTGTATACGGACCGTGAATCTTACCCCATTTCCCACGGGAATTGGGAAAATCGCTGGAAGGTTTCCATCATTCCCACCAAAGCAGTCCGCTGGACCGTAAAGACCTCCGATAATATCCGTGATTTGGATTCCCAGGAAATTCTGGCTGTTGATAACTGGTACCATGTGGTGGGAACTTATGATGGGACACATTTTCTATTGTATATGAATGGCCAACTTGATGCCCAAACCACGCATTCCGGCCAAATCCTCACCACCAATATCGATCTCATGATCGGTCAGGTTTTGCCCAACAACACCAGTTATAATTTCAACGGTGTTATTGACGACATCCGAATTTACGACTACGCCATTTCCCCGGAAGATGTGAGCCAGTTATATCTGCTGGATGTAGGTGTTCATCCTTTTGAAGGTGAATCCCTGCCAACAGCCTATCAACTGAACCCGAATTATCCCAATCCCTTCAACAGTTCGACGACGATCAGCTACGTATTACCGCAGTCGGGAACCGTAAAACTAAAGGTTTATGATCTGTCCGGCCGGTTGGTGAAAACCATTTTCGAAGGGAATCAGTCAGCGGGGTTCCACCAGATTGCCTGGCATTCAACAGTTAGCTCCGGATTGTATTTCTATCGGCTGGAGAGTGGCAATTACACCGAAATCAGGAAATGTATCAAATTAAAATGACATTCATAAACCGTTTGTATTCAATATTTAAGGAACCGAAATGAAGTTGCGTAATTTTCTTCAGGTAGGCTGGTTGCCAGTGTTCTGTGGTATTTTTTTCGCGTGCGCAAGACCGGCAGAAAAACTCGATATCAGCTTTCAGGGGAATGCCAATCTGGAGATTGGCGGGCCCTATGTGGGACTGGCATTTCATCACGCAGCCATGATCCCCCAACGCATCAGTTTCTTCTATCCGGCTGCAAACAGCATCGACCACAGCCGGGATTATTGGACGCGGGACACCTCCTTTACCATGCAGTGGATGTTATATGATGCAGGGGTTGATTCCGTACTGGAGTTAGGACGCGATAAAGAGGTTCCCTTCGACTTTACACCGTATAGAATCGCATTCACCGATTCACATCCCAATTTTACCCTGACCGCCAGCTATCAGTTTTGTCAGACCAATCCTGCTTGTGTACAGACGATCAGCCTGGAGAATACCGGTCGTCTGGATCAAAAATTCCGTTTCAGTTATAAACTGAAGGACGGATTGCGAACCTGTCATACCTATAAAATTGTGGACACCTGCGCGACTGAAATTGACAGTGCAACCGGTACCGTTTATAAGCATTTTGCAGATCCGGATACCAAGGCCGCAACCGTATTCCTGGCCAATGCCGGAATCAAACCGACCAAAATCACAACGCATGGTCCGAACGAAAAACCATTTACAACCTTGGATTATAGCCTGACCCTGGCACCGGGTGAAAAACAGACCATTGTCCTGATTATCGGCTCAGCTCTCGAAAACGAAGCCCGTTCAGTCGCCAGCTATCTGCTACAAAATTATACCGCTGAAATCCGGAGCTATGAACAATCCATCGAGAAGAAAATTTTTAAAACCAATCTTACCCATACGGGAGATCCGGATACCGATCATTCTGTGGCCTGGGCCAAGGCCGTCATGGAAACAAACCAGCACTTTCTGGATGGTGAATTGGTGCCCATGCCCTGTCCGGCCGAGTACAATTTCTACTTCACCCACGATGTGCAGGTCACGGATCTGGCAGCCGTTCAATTCGACCTGGAGCGCGTTCGCCGGGATCTGAATTACATCATCCGGCATGCCGATGAAAACCGGATCATTCCCCATGCCTATTATTGGAAAGATGGGCAATATGTCACCGAATACGCCAGTTCGGACAATTGGAATAATTTCTGGTTCATTCAGCTCACCGCCAGTTATCTGCGCCATTCTGGTGACCTTCAATTCGTAAAGGAATTATATCCGTTCGCCTCGGTTTGTCTGAAGCGCGCGTTGCTTACCCTGGAAAAAGACAGTCTCATGTGGTCCAACCGTCCGGACTGGTGGGATATTGGACATAATTACGGCCCCAATGCCTATATGACGATTCTGGCGATAAAATCGCTGCGGGACTATATCTATATCTCCGCCACCCTGGATTCCAATCAAGCCAGACTGGGCGAATACGCTGCCACGGCCGATGGTATGCAACAGGCGCTATCCGACAAATTATGGGATTCCCAAATGGGCTATCTGGTCAGTTATCACAATGATGGAACGCTGGATACGCACTATTATATCGGACCCTTGCTGGCGGTTGACTTCGATTTGCTTTCACCTGAAAAATCGGAAACCCTGCTGAAAACCGCCCAAGACAAACTATTGGATGATCAGGTTGGTGTTTACAATGCCTATCCCATGGACTTCGACGAACTGATCGATTACTACAAATTTGCAGGGAATGAAGCCGGAGCCAAATTCGATTATGCCAACGGCGGCGTTTGGTCCCAGGGGAATGCCTGGTACGCCTTGGCGCTGATAAAAAATGGTTACAAGGCTGAAGCAGCCAAATTCATCGAGAACACCATGTCCCTCCATGGTATTTGGGCGGGTCCCAACGGTCAACCGGCGTATTATGAGGTCCGCAATGCAAATCGTGTGGATCCCACGGTTTACGGCCATGTGGATAAACCCCAATTTCTCTGGGCCAGTGCCTGGTATATGTACAGTCTGTATAATCTGTTCGGCGTTCGGGAAAACACCTGGAACATCAGTTTAGAGCCCTATCTGTCCGAGGGTCAAGAATCCAACCAGTTTCACCTGTTTGCCGGGGGGAATGATATATTGGTTCATGTATCAGGTGCGGGTCCGGATATTGCGGCCATTGATTTCGATGGGGAAAAAGCTTATTCAGCCGTCCTGCCGGAACATTTAAAAAAAATCCGCCAAATCCAGCTCAAATTGGGTGAACCTGAATATCCCTGCCTGGTTCAGGTACGCTCAGCCCTGGAGTCCTGTAAGTTTGACAATCAGGAATTGGCTCTGCGGTTACGGGCTTTGTCCGGATTCCAGGACCAAATAGTCGTGAAGAGTCCCCAGGCACCAAATCAGGTCCGGCTGAACAGCCATAATATTATGGAATCGGTGGTTGTTGAACCGGTAGATAATTATTACCGGATTACGGTTCCATTCGCATTTGAAACCGAATTATCCGATGTTCGCATGACATTTTAAGCTATGTTAAAGTTTTATAAAAAGACGTCCCGCTTTATCCTCGCCATCTTGGTTATGGGAAATCTTGTGTCGTGTAGCTCAGGCGATTCTTCCGATTCCGGGTATCTGTTGACCTACTGGTCATCTACCAATCCCTATGAGATTCAATTGGCTAAAGAGTTAGTAGACACGTGGAACGCCTCCCGTCCCGATGCGAAGGTTAAATTACAGCCCCTGCCTGAAGGTCGAAGTGGCGAAGAAGTCCTGATAATTGCCGCGGCTGGTGGTACAGCGCCTGACATCTGTTCCAATGTCCCACCCATTATCGTACCGCTTCTGGCCAAAGCCAACGCACTGGTTCCGGTGGATTCTTTCGGCGATGGTCGCAGCTATTTGGCCGAACGAATTCCCACCGAACTGTTGCAGACCTTTGTCGCGCTGGATGGGCAGTTGTATCAGATTCCCTGGAAAGGCAATCCTATCATGGTCCAATACAATCTGGGCATCCTGGATGAGGTGGGGTTTGACCATCTGCCTGAAACCTGGAGTGAGTGGGATTCATTGGCGGCCCTGGTTAGTGGTGACATCGATGGTGACGGCCGCGACGATCGCTGGATGGCAGATATTAATATCATCTCCGAGTGGCGTCAGCGGTTGTTTGATTTCTATCCGTTTTTCATTGCTGCCAGCCATGGCCAAACCCTGCTCACCAATAATCGCGAGATCAATTTCAATCGACCGATCACCGAACGCATATTTGAATTCTATGCCCGGGGATTTCGTGAACAATGGTATGCCAATTCGATCTGGATCGGTGATCAATTTCTCATGGGACACATGGCGGCCCATATTACCGGCCCCTGGAATATTGCCCACACTGAAAGATTCAAACCTACAGGATTTCGTTATGCCTTTGGGTCCATTCCCGTTCCGGATGGTTTTACCGGCGATCACTATACCTTCGGTGATCCCAAAAGCATTGGAATCTTCTCCACCAGCCAACACAAACAGGAAGCCTGGGAGTTTGT
>JAIPJQ010000003.1 GCA_021734065.1 Fidelibacterota bacterium
GAATGGTATTAATCATCGGCATCCTGGTCACCTGTGAGTATTCAAAATCAGGATTGGGAACATCGGAACCTGACGCTGCCAAATCTTAATTTGTTGAATATGATACACCGCCTGAACCTGTCGGAGGGAGTGCAGAGATACAAAAAAATATGATTTATCCGGAATTAGCCCGGGAGGCCGGGATCGAGGGGATGGTAATCGTCCAAACGAAAATTGATATTGACGGGAATGCCTCACAATCCAAAATCATCAAAGGGATTGAAGATGGTGGAATAAACGAAGCCGCGATTAATGCGATTGAAAATACAAAATGGAATCCAGCCCTGAGTGATAACCAGCCGGTGGCAGTATGGATAACTATTCCCGTCCAATTCAAATTAGCGACTGATAAACCAGCAGCACCGTAAATAAAATTCTGACCAGTTAAAGGGAGTAAAAGGCTAACCTGGAGGTAGAATATTCCTTTCCTCTGTATTGCTCCTGCACCAGACATTTGGTTTTTTTGTCCGGGGAATATCTAATTATCATCCACACAAATATTTATCCGAACAAGGGTGGGAAAGCTGATGGAACACTGGATTCTACCCCGTCACAAAAACCCCTTCCAGTAAACAGTACCATCCTTCCATGTTTGCCACAAACCCAAAACAATCCGGATTCGATCATGCAGTGAGCAGCCAGTCCCTGCCTGCCAGGCCAGAACGCCATCGTTTTTTGCCTGCACGCTGAACGCCTAATCCTTATATTTTCACACATCTCTCAAAATCTTAAAGTGGAGACACTTCCGGCATGATTGGTCACCAAATCCTGTTCTACCTCAATCTGATCTTCGTACTCATATTGGGTATGCTCTCCCCTGCACATCTGGTGGCTTCGGATAACACCACCATCCGCGTGGGCATTTACCAGAACAACCCCAAGATATTCATAGATGATTCAGGCAACCCCCGCGGCATCTTCGTGGATATTCTGCGCCATATCGCCCTGGAAAATGACTGGTCCGTCCAATATGTGCCCGGCGAATGGTATGAATGTCTGGAGCGACTGGAATCCGGCGATATTGACCTCATGCCCGATGTGGCCTGGTCGGAAGAACGGGCAGAGATTTTCGACTTCAACCAGGTGACGGTACTGAACAACTGGGGACAGGTTTATGTTCCCCGCGAGTCAGAGATAGAAACCATTCCCGAACTTCATGGCAAGACCATCGCCGTGATGCGGGGGGATTATTCTTACTCGGAATTTCGACAAAATCTCGTCGATTTTGGTGTATCCTGTAATTATCTGGAGGTGAATAGCTTTGAGGAGGTCTTTCAAACTCTGGATGACCATCGTGCTGACGCAGGCATGATCAGCCGCTTTTTCGGTATCGTGGATCAGCGTGAGCACCAGGTTCGCTCCACCTCCATCATGTGCTGCCCCGCCCAGTTGCATTTCACCGTGACAAAGGGTGACCCAAAACAATTGCTTGCCCCTATTGATGCTTCGCTCAACACCATGAAAAATATCAATAACTCTGTCTACTATCACGCCATCAGCAAGTGGCTGGATCGTCCGGTGGAATGGACCTGGCCGCTCTGGGCAGGCTATCTATTGGTATTTCTGGCAGGTGTTATGGCGGCTTTGATCGTGGCCGCTATCGCACTAAAACTACAGGTCCGCAAAATCACAAAAGAGCTCATGGCTGCTCAGGAGAAAATCATTCAAAATCAGCGCCTTTCTGCTCTGGGTGAAATGGCCAGTGGTATTGTACATGACTTTCGGAACTACCTGACTCCCATTTTGGGAAATGTGGATATGTTGCTAATGCACACCGAAAAATGGACGGACAAATCCTTTGTGCAGCCCATTCTGGAACAGATTCGCAAGGTCGTGGGCGACTCGGAACAGATCGTGGAGCGTCTGCAGGAATTTTACCGACCGCGGGAGGGTTCGGAAAGACTGGAACCGGTGGATCTGAATCTGGTGGTATCCGAATCCATGGACCTGGCCAGACATCGTTCCCTGGACATGATGAAGCTGAAAATTGACCAGAATCTCACCAACCGCTCAAGGATCCTTGGCAAGCCGGGTGAACTACGCGAAGCCGTCATCAATTTGATTTTTAATGCCATTGATGCAATGCCGGAGGGCGGTACACTTTCCTTCACGACCCGCGAGGAGGAGGACCAGGTCATTCTCGCCATCCAGGACACGGGACTCGGTATGGCTGAGGAGGTTAAAATTCGCGCGCTGGACCCTTTCTTCACCACCAAAGGTGAGGAGGGAACCGGCATGGGTCTGGCCATGGTGTATGGCACTGTGGTGCGGCATAACGGAACCATCCAGATTGATTCAGGACCGGGTCGGGGAACCACCATCCTGATTACATTTCCCGCACAGAAAGCCTACACCGTCACCTGACAGGCTTCCTGCCACCTCGAATTAAAGTGCCAATTCACTTGGTGTTTGATCATGGCGAAAGGGCTTTTATGGCATTTCCTGCCCGTTGGTGCTTTTGTGTTCTGTGGCACCCCCGGCTTCAGGCATGGAGGCCGTGTTTATCACAATTGGCCTTATAATGGTTTTTCCATCAATATGGAGCGACTCAAATGCCAAAAAATGGACGCATTTTATCAATAATGGATTAAGTTTGGTTGAGCGTCTGTCAAATTATAAGTGTGGTGACTGACCGAAGGAGATACAACAACCTTTATCTGTTTAATTTTATATATTGAATGGGTAATTGGTAGGTCAATCCGCAAATATTCGCCAGGAATCACTATCAAACTGAGGGACTGACCATGAAACGTACATTAGTATTACTGACTGTTTCCATTTCATTTTTTTGGATTGGGTCCTGTTCGTCCGATAAGGATGAGCCCGGGGAAATTGGTCAACAAGCAACCTCCCGGGCTATCCAGAAGGAGTTGGGACAAAAAATTGACCTGGATAATCTCGTGATTAATAAACCGCCGGCAATTTTGCGATCCACAGAGCCCATCATTCTGACTTTTCAGAAACCGGTCGTTCCCACTCATCTGGTCAATACGAATCTGGCAGATAATCCCTTCACTTTCCAACCCAAAATATCTGGTACAGCCTCCTGGCGGTCTCCCCGTGAATTACGTTTTATACCGGATGTCCAGCTAACTGCCGGAAAATTTTATCAGGGGACATTGGATGGTGAAAAATTGCTTGGAGATCCGGGCAAGGGACAGGAAATCACATTTCAGTTTAAGATCGCCGAACAAGAAATCTTGCGCCTGGAAGGTGATTTCGAACCGGTGGGCGATGCTGAAAACACTGTGAGTTACACCGGGTCCATTATTTTCGCCCAACCCGTTGATGCGAATTCGGTCGGGAAGGAATTAACCTGCACTCTGGATGGACGCAGGGTCGATGTGACGGTTACCGCTCATAATTCATCTGAAAAAGTTAAAATTGAAACAGCCCCGATTTTGCGAAAAGCTGAAGGTCAAAATATTGAATTCACATTGCCTGAAACCTTCACCGCTGATAAAAAGGGATGGAAATCAAGCATCTATCTCGCCGGTATTGCTCAGTTCCGCATCCTCTCCGCCGGTGAGCGTGAAGGGGGTGAATCCAATCAACTAGGGTACGAATTTCGATTTTCCGATCTGCTGAAAAAGGACATGGATCTATCCGGGTTCGTTTCGGTAACCCCGACAACCAAACACAGCGTACGGATCTCAGGTAAAAGCCTGATTCTGGAGGGTGATTTCCAACCGGGTCAGGATTATACCGTTAAAATTGCAGCCGGATTACCAAGTGCATTTAAACAGAAATTACAGGAGCCCTACACATCACTCATCAGTTTCACAAATCTAAATCCGGAAATCCAGTGGTTATCCGAAGGGGTTTATTTACCAACCGACAATCATTATAAACTACAATTTAAATCTGTAAATGTGAGACGCGCAAATATCCGGGTTTATGAAATCCAAAAGCAAAATGTGGGGTTTTTCCTTCAAAACAATGACCTGCTAGATCAGAATCCGAGTGACGACAATTATCATTACAATCGGAACCGGAATTTTGCTGATCTGAAGCGCGTTGCTGAGAGTATCTATAATCAACGGCATGACCTGACATCTGAACGAAATCATTGGACTAAAACGGAGATAGATTTATCTGGTGTTTTCAGAGATAAACCCGGTTCGGTTTTCATCGTCGACATCACCTTCGATAGTCAAGATCTGTGTGGCCAGTGTACGAATTCGAAAAATGATGTCGCACCGAAATTTATCTACTACCCCAACAACAATTATTATGCGAATCCCTGTAGGAATGGTTATTACTATAAAAATGGAGCCATTCGTAAGCTTCTGATTTCCACCAATGTTGGGCTGACATTAAAACAGGCAACAGATCATCATCAAATTATTCTGGCGACCGATCTTCTCACTGCCCGTCCAATGCCGAATGTAAAATTAGGCCTTTATAATTACCAGAATCGTCTCATCGAAAGCCAGGTTACTGATAAAAATGGTGAAGCTGTATTCACAAATCCGAACGGGTACCGATTCTATGGCGAGACCAATCGTGGTGTGGCCATTTTACGGAAGGATCACAAAACCTGGGATTTGACCCGCTTTGATGTGGGGGGCAGTCAGGCAAGCCAGGCCGGCATTGATGTTTTTACATATACGGATCGTGGCGTTCACCGCCCCGGAGACACGATTTACCTCACGGGGATCGTCCGGCTGGAAAGAAAAAACCCGCCCAATGAGTTCCCGGTTCATCTTGTAATGTTCAATCCCAAACGTCAGGTTGTGTTTACCTCACGCACGAATTGTGATCTGAATGGGATGTTTCATTTCAGCATAACGACCGACACCAAAGCAGAAACGGGCGACTGGCAGGCAAACCTTCAGGTTGGTGGAAAACTTTTTAGCAAAACCCTGAAGGTTGAGGCTGTCAAACCGGTGCGACTCAAGACTGAACTCGACTTCCCCGAAAAGGTATTTGCCGATGATCTGAACATCCGGGGTAAAGTCAAAACCCGCTTCCTGTTTGGGCAGCCGGCTGCGAATCTGCAGTACAAAGTTGAAGCGCGTTTAACAAGTCTGCCGCTCCGGTTTAAATCCTGGTCGGACTACACCTTCGAGAACCCTTTTACCCATTTCACGCTACGGGACCTGACGTTAAAAGAGGGAAAATTGGATTCGAATGGCGTGGCGGAAATTAATCACAATCTCACCGAGGTTACCCAAGCGCCATCATTGGTACTGGCCAGAATCAAATCACGAGTGAATGAGCAGGGAGGAAACTTTCAGGAGCAGACAACTTACAGCACGATTTATCCTTATCATCATTTCGTAGGTGTAAAAAAACCCTTCCGTCGCCAATGGATCCGAATCGGTGAAGAATATAAATTGCCCGTTGTTGTCGTTGATACCGCTGGAAATGCTTTGCCAAACCAGCGTGTTCGGGTTCGACTCTATCTGAACAAACGCTGGTGGTGGTGGCATTACGACGATCGTGACCGGAAGGATTTCACTTCCAGCAACACAACCTATTTGGTTAGTGAAAAGGAATTCACAACTGGAACCGAATTGACCGAGTATGACTTAAAACCCGACGATTATGGTCAGCATTATCTGGAAATAAAGGATCTAAACAGTGGTCACACAACCGGACTGTTCTTCTATGTTTCGAATTGGGGTTCAGGACCGGATCAGAGCGCTGGTGGACCGGGTGCCAATCAGCTTGACCTGAAATTGAATCAGGAAAAATATGCACCCGGCGATCAAGTGACAGTCACGTTTGAATCGCCCTCCGAGGGCATGGCCTGGCTAAGTGTGGAACAGGACACTAAAGTATTTTTTACCGACTGGAAGCCCCTGAGCCCCGGACATACCTCATTCACATTTAAAACGACACCGGAAATGCTGCCGAATTGCTATGTGAGCATCAGCATGATCCAACCACATGGCCAATCGGAAAATGATTTACCACTGCGTGTAATCGGGATTAAACCGGTGTTTATTGAGGAACCGAAATCACATCTTGATTTACGATTGAATGCACCGGAAAAGTTGGAACCGGGTGAAGACTTCACCATGCGGTTGACATCTTATGCCGACCAACGCGTTTCATATACCGTTGCCGTCGTGGATGAAGGCTTGCTGAGTCTGACCGGGTTTAAAACGCCCATGCCGTGGGATCATTACTTTAAGCGGGTTCGCCTGGCGATAAAATCCACTGATAATCTGGAGGAAATTCTGGGCGCACTCTTCCCTGACATTGATAAATATCTTTCTATCGGCGGGGATGCGATGGCAATGGCTGAGGGAGCCGGTGATCTGAATCGACTCAAACGATTGGATTTAAACGATACAAAGCGTTTCAAGCCAGTCGTCCTGTTCCAGGCGCCCTCTATCGTAGAGCCGGGCGACATCAAGGATATTCACTTCACGATGCCCGACTATATCGGCGAGGTGCGCGTCATGCTTATCGCCACGGCAGGTGATGCCTACACCACAATCGAACGAAACATTCCGGTCAAGCAACCCTTGATGTTGTTGACCACAATTCCCCGGGTTGTGCGACCCGGCGACAAGTTCAGCGTGCCGGTGTCAATTTTTTCGGCGGAAGAGTCCATTGATACGGTCCAGGTTCAGATTGCAGTTTCAGACAATTTGAGCTTGGTGGGCAACCGCGAGCAAACCGTAACTTTTTCGAAAACCGGTGAGAAAGATGTCCATTTTAATTTGCGTGTCGGTGAACATCTCGGCGCAGATACCATCACCGTCACCGCCAGGAGTAAAGCCAACTCTGCGGTGAATGTCACCCATCTACCGGTAAGCGCACCTAATCCTTTCTATACTCAGGTCACCGAGAAAGAATTATTGCGTGGTAATCCGGTGACTTTTACCCCACGAAAAGTTGGCCTGGCAGGGTCCAATGCCGCCCGATTAAGCGTCTCCCGAATTCCGGACATCCAGTTGGATGATCGGCTGAAGCGATTGATCCGATATCCTTATGGGTGCATTGAACAGACCACATCGGCTATTTTCCCGCAAATTTATCTAAATTTCCTGACAGATTTGAAGCCCTACCAGAAACAAATGGTTTCAGATCTTGTCAATGCAGGTATTGCGCGATTAAGTGGGTATCAGACCGGCGATGGATTTGCGTATTGGCCGGGACAGTTAAGCACATCAGAGTGGGGATCTGCATACACCGGGCACTTTCTCATTGAGGGTCGCCGACTCGGGTTTGCTGTACCCGATCAGCTATATAATCATTGGCTGAAGGGCGCACAGTCAAAAGCCCGCAGGGTTAATGAGAAAGATCATCGTATCCAGACCTATCGACTATTTTTATTGTCATTAATCGGAAAAGCAGATGATGGGGCCATGAATCTTGTGCGGGAGAATTATCTCGCCAAACTTGATCCATTGTCCCGAAGGTTATTAGCCGCCGCGTACTATCTCAGCGGTAAACAGGATATTGCCGCTCAAATAGATGTATCGGCACCAACCATTCGAAATGATCGTGAATTGGGGAATACCTGGGCGTCACCCATCCGTGATGCAGCCTTGATGGGTTATTTGTCCCTGAAGATGGGCGATGAAAGGACCGCTGGGCGCTTATTGCGCGAAGTCGTCAGAAAGTTCCAGCCATATGCATGGTATTCCACGCACGAAACCGCCATGACGCTGCTGTTCATTGGGAATTATTACGAGACGGTGGCGGTACCCGGCAATCATGCGGAATTTACCTTCCAAATGGGCGATACGCCGGCTCAGGCCATGACCTTGACCACGCCTCAATCCATAATTCCTTTAGAGAATGCCTGGGACATGGAAATCAAGCTGACCACCGACGAGCCTTCTGCGATTTTCCTGACTTTGTATGAAGAGGGTATTCCGTTGGACAACCGTATCAAGACAGAATACAATGGCATTGAATTGAAGCGGAATTATTACGATGAAGCCGGGTTGCCGATTGATGTTTCGGTGATTGAACAGGGGGCTCCTTTCTGGATCGTATTCAATGTGCTGAATGTCAATCGAATCACGCTCAAAAATGTAGCTCTGACCTGTGTTCTGCCATCCGGCTGGGAAATCATGAATCTTCGCCTGACCGGTGAGTCGCCGCCAGACTGGATTAAACAGAAACGGGTCACCGAAGGGGATTACATGGATATCCGTGATGATCGGGTGAACTGGTTTTTTGACCTGAACACAAATCAATCCGGGATGAATTTTGCGGTAAAGATCAATCCAACTTTCAAGGGACAATACCGAATGCCACCGGTTTCAGTTGAGACCATGTATTCACCGGAGTATTACGCCCGAATCGCAGCAAGCATGGTGACGGTGAAATAGCCTGACGGATCAAGGTAAGGACTGGAATCCCATGACGGTCAATTTGAACCCAAACCACCTGCTTTCGGAGCGGAAACGTTTGATTCGAATGATTGGCAACGGGCTGAGCTGGAAACGAATCAGCCTCATTCTGGCCGTTGTTTTTCTGATCTGGTTGATTTGGCCCATGTCCTACCCATTTCCCGATAATACCTCACAACTAATCCGCTCCTCAGACGGTGATTTATTGCGCGTCACGCTGGCTACTGACGACCAATACAGGTTCCCGCCATCGAATCAACCTTTACCGGAAAAATACCGGCAGGCTGTCCTGTTGTGGGAGGATCATCGCTTTTATCGGCACCCGGGTGTTGATCCAATTGCACTGATTCGGGCGGCTTCATCGAATATTAAAAATGGACATTTGGTTAGTGGGGGCAGCACCATCACTATGCAGGTTGCCCGCCTGGCATGGCCAAAACCGCGTACATACTTCAACAAACTTCGCGAGTGCTTTACTGCGGTAAAGCTGACACGCCATTTTTCCAAAGCTGAAATTCTGAAGATGTACGCTGATCATGTCCCCATGGGTGGAAATTTTGTGGGGGTCAACACGGCATCCTGGTATTATCTGGGTAAATCAGCCCAGCAGCTTACCTGGGCTGAAGCGGCACTTTTCGCGGTACTCCCCAATTCACCATCGATGATGAATCTGGAAAAGGATCGACGACTCCTGCAAAAAAAGCGCAACCGGCTCATCAATCGTCTATTTCAAAATCATGTGATCAATCAAGCGACGTCCAGACTTGCCATGGAGGAACCACTGCCCGGTCATTCCGGAAAGTTTCCTTTTATTGCGCCGCATTTTACACAAAAGGTATTGACCCGGGCTCCCCATAAACCCGACATCATCACTACATTGAATAGTCACCTTCAGAACACGGTAGAGCAGCTGGCTGACAATTATCATACACAATTATCAGTTAAGGGTATTTCCAATCTGGCAGTATTGGTTGCCGAAACCAGAACAGGAAAAGTTCGGGCTTATATCGGGTCAGCTAACTGGTTTGATTCAACAGCGAGCGGACAGGTAGACGGTATCCAGGCAGCTCGCTCAACCGGCAGCCTGTTAAAACCGATTCTGGCTGCTATGGCTTTGGACAATGGGCCCTTCACCATGGCTTCACTGCTGCAGGATATACCCACAGCGTATGGTACATTCATCCCTAAAAATGCTGATCTAACATATCGCGGTATGGTGAGTCTGGAAGAGATGCTGCTCCATTCCCTGAATATTCCGGCGGTCAGGCTCCTAAAAACAATCGGCATTATCCCGCTATATGATCTACTTCACGATGCTGGTTTACAGGATTTATTCCGGAGTCCGGATGGCTATGGATTATCACTGATTTTGGGAGGAGCAGAAGCCAGGCTTGCGGAGTTGGTGCAGCTCTATTTAATGCTGGGTAATGACGGCCGACCACAATCGTTGGTTTACCTTGATGGCGTTGATTCAGAGGCAGAAACTCAGCCCGGCAATTTGGTGAGTGCAGGAGCCAGCTGGCTCACGCTTGAGACGCTGCAAAATGTCACCCGGCCGGATGTAGATTTTTACTGGCAAAATTTTTCTCAACAAATCCCCGTCGCATGGAAAACCGGAACCAGTTTTGGGAACAAGGATGGTTGGGCTATCGGGCTGAATGCGCAGTGGACTGTCGGTGTTTGGGTTGGCAATTTTTCGGGTGAAGGGAATGTGGAGATCGGTGGCGCAAAAGCTGCTGCACCTTTGCTGTTCGATATTATTAACCAAATTACGGATCCGAATGCCACGCTTTGGTTTGAGGAGCCGGATCTGGATTTGAAATCAATCGAGATTTGTTCAGAAAGTGGCTACCCGGCCGGTCCAAATTGCTCCCAAAAACGACTGATTAGTGTACCACTGTATACAACAAAAAGCGGGATTTGCCCTTTCCATCGGCAGTTTATTCTGGACAAGGCAACTGGAAAGGCTGTCTGTTCACAGTGCTGGAACGGTCTTCAGACCGAACGGGTGACAGCATTTGTTCTACCCCCGGCAGCACAACGGATCTATCAGCGCAATGGTCGCACCGTTGATTATATACCGCAACATTTGGCCGCGTGTCCCACGAGCAGCAATCAAGACCGGTTGGAAATTGTCTATCCGGTCAATGGCATCAGTATTCTGGTCCCCCGGAATTTTGATGGCAATTATGAGCAAGTCGTATTTCAGGCCAATTCTCAGGTCAAGGATACACGCCTGTTTTGGTTGCTGGATAATTGCCTGATTGGTGAAACTGAGCATCATCACGAATTGGCTGTAGATCTGAAAGCAGGAGAACATACGCTGGTCATCATGGATGATGAAGGTTTTACCCGTCGGGTCCATTTCAGGGCATTCAGGAATACACCGAGCTAAATCACCAACAATCCGCCAATTACCCATCAAAGGTTTATATCCCAAATACTGCCGAATGAATTGGCATTCCGCTCGGGGAAATGATATACTTGCGGCTGTGAATAATGTCAGATACATACCGCATTACTCCTGCCCTCTCCGGTGTAAGGAAATGCGTTGTTCAATGACAAAATCTTAACCCCAACAAGAAACAATCGAACACACACATTATGATTTACAGAAACACCTATAATTTAATTCGCGCGAAAATTGACGAGATTCAGGAAGCCATTAAGCAAAACAGCAAAGACATCAAACGGGCGGCTGATTTTGGCGATTTGAAAGAGAATGCCGAATACCACGCCGCCAAAGAAAATCAGGTGCTGCTGCATGATAAACTGCGGCGCTATGAGCAATTTCTCCACAACGAAGTGGTGGAGCCCCATGAAATCGATCTGCAGCATGTGGGTTTCGGGACCAGGGTCACCTACCACGACGGCCAGCGGGATGTGACCATTGCCGTGGCCGGTTCCGCCGAGTATGAACTGGACCTGTACGATAATATCTGTACCACCCAATCCCCTCTCGCCCGGCAAATCCTGGGCAAGCAGATCGGCGAAAAATTTACCGTCACACTGCCGGGCGGCCAAAAAACCCTCACCATCAAAGAGATCCAGCGGCTGGAGTAGTGCTTAGCCAGATAATCGCTTTCAAAACCAGGCTGGATAAACCCGCAATATTGGGGTTGTACACGATACATCTATTGAGGCGCATTTGGTCTCGGCCGGAGCTAGTCTGGGTGACCTGGTCGGAAGCGAAACAAAGTACAACCCGTTGCCGCCTGATCTGACATCAACACACCGGGCGGGGCATCTCCGTCAGATAATCCCGGGGTCATAACATGTCCAGACCCCGGTAAGTTATGAGTTCACTGCATTAACAAATGTTTTGATCAGATATAGTGAAGTGAAATAATTGATGAGATGAATTGAATCAATCACCTGGCCGAAGGATTCTCCCCGCGATATCTTCAATCACCCGGGGTTGTTCATAATATCCCTGCTGGATTTTTTCACGTATGGATTGGATTTCCTCATCGCTGAGCTGGTGCGGATTCTCACGCTGCTTTTGTAATTCTTCGAAACGCGCCGTCAGGATTTCCCTGATTCCCGGATCACCCATGATTCCCTCTGCGATCTTCTCGTGACTCTCGGGCGTATCGTATTTACCGGAGGTTATCGCTTTATTTATTCGCGCTATTTCAGCCGAATCTGACTCTTTCAGCACCTGAAGGTAGCGTCCCACCTCTTCCATTTGCTGTAACAGATTTCGGCCGGTATTGGAGATCTTCACACGGGCGGCGTTTCCGGATTCGGGAGGATCCGAATTTGTGGTCTCTTGCTTACCGACTTTCGATTGATTACCGGTACGATTGTTCGTGGCTTGGTTTTCTCGCAGGCGACGAAATTCCGGTGGAAGGTTGTTTATGTCTTTAATTGGTCCCATGGTTCAAATCTTTCCAGCAGCTACTTCTGCTGAATATCTATAAGATGCGCTCGTTCCTTATCCATTGTCAATGTCATTGTCGACGGATCCCTACTACGATGATCGGCAAGGTGTGTCAAATCTTTAGCGATCCGCATTTTCTCCGATCGCAGGCGATCATACAATTTCTCATTGGCCAGATTGAGTTGTTCCGCAAGCGTGCTGATCTTTTTTTGTGTCGACCTGTGGGATTGGAACCCACTTGGCAGCGCCGCTCTCAGCTCCTCCAGGGCTTTAATCCCATCCATCTCCGTCTCACGGTCAGAGAGTAATTCCCCGATTTCAGTAATCGTCAGACTCTCCACCCTTTCGAGTTTTTCCTCGGTCATTTTCAGTAGCCGCTGAAATGATCGATGTTCTTCCAGTAAGATCGCCTCGGCGGATTCAAAGGCTTCATTCTCATTGGAAGGCTTTGACGTTGGTCTATCCTTTTCGTGAGCCATTTTTTCTCGATTCAGCATTTTTTTAATTTCAGAGCGTGCCGGCTAACCCCGGCCCCTGAAAAGCATGCCATTTATGTCATTCAGTTTATCGACCAATTCCAGCATTTCCTCCTGGGGGATTTGTCGTATCACCTCACCCGTTTCCTGATCGCGGACCACAATCACCGGACGGGAAACGCGTTCATCGTACTTGAAAGAGATTTTTATCCCTTTGGAACGAACATACCTATTCAAAGTATCGGTCAGTTTGGGAAAATCAACGGGCTCCTTTCCGGAACTCTCCTTATTCGCTTTATTAAAGCCTGTTCCCGTAGATCGGGAATCGGCGACCATTCTCGCCTGGGTTCTGACAACTTCTGGTTTTAGCGTTGTTTTGACATTGCTTTCCATCACCGTGTCAGTGCTGGTAATATTTTTTATTGGCTCCATTCTCCTTTCCTTTCATTCAGCATGTCTCATTACCAACTCTGGGTCAATAGTATGTAAATTGAGAAAGGAAATTCTGCTGATTTGCCAACATGCTCATAGCCGTTTGCAGGGAGGCAAATTCTTTACGAAGCTGGGCTTCCCGGGTTTGCATACGTTCTTCTACCCGGGAGATGTGCGTGTTTAAAAATGTAAGTTGGTTATCGATGCTTTCTTTGCTAGTGGCGATCTTCCCACCTGTTTTGCGGTATTTATCCAGATAGGTCTCCAGGGAAGTAGCAATCCCATCCGTACCCTGAAAAATATCGGTAACATTGCGAGAACTGTCTTCCAGAGCGGCGATAAATTTACTCTCGTCTTTCAGAGATAAATTTCCTGAAGAATCGGCTTCGATCCCGATGTTGTACAACTTAGAGTAGCTGCTGTTATTCACATCCGTTACTGTACCGGTGGTGTATTGACGCAGGTCAGTAATCATGTTTCTGTATGCATAATCCCGGGCTAACACACCCGGCGTATTGGTATCCGGATTGGTAATGGCATATTTCCGCAATGTTTTCATTACACCATTATATCCGTCCAGAAAGTTTTTGACTTCACTTTTCACCTTATCCGTGTCGACTGATACAGATAGGCTCTCCGGCGTACTAAATGTGTCCAAAAGCCGCAAGCTTACACCAGCAAACATATCTGAAATATCATTGGAATCCCGGAAAAATGTTAATCCGTCCAGGGTAAGCTTTGAATTCAGCAGACTATCAGAAGAGCTCGTTCCGATATCTGTAATGTACCCTCCTGAAGTCCCGGAAGATTGAACGGCACTGTTCACCTCAAGGGCTTGTAAAAGATTGTCCGCACTATCCGTAAAGTCCATTCGATAGGTATAGCCGCTCTCATTGGAGCGAAGCACCAGCCGAGAGACCCCATCCTGTTCGGACACTACGGATGCCCGTGCTATTTCAGTACTGTTGATTACATCATCAGCCACGGCATCTGACATGGCTGTGTTAATTGCCTCGGCAATAGCAGATAGTGCATCGTCATTGGTTCCAGCTAAATCAGCCGCGGCAACCGTAACATCAATGGAGACCCGATTGGTGCTGTCCGCATCTGTGGGATGTGCCAGAGTTATTGAAAATACCTGATCTGTTAAAAATCCGGTAAAGTCACTGTTGGTGCCGGTATATTGCATGGAGACCCGGGTGTCCACGGTGGCCAGTCGATCAACCGTTAACTCATGATTCCCTAATTGAGCCGTGGATGATGCGGTAGCGGTGAATTTAGCTGAATCACTGCTGGTTGCTTTCTTGGCGGCCAGGTAATTGGTAATCGTATCATCCAACAGACGTGTGGATTTATTGTAGAGAGTTGAAACCTTGGAATTCAGATCAGATAACGCACCCTTCCGGTCATTTAATAATTCCCGCCGCTGCTCCAGTTGGTCCAGCGGTCGCCGCTCTATCTGCATCATCTGTTGGATGAGCTGGTCCACCGAGTTCTGGTTGCTAAAAACTGAACTGATTTCCATGACGAACTCTCATTCCCCGATTATTAATTCATACCCTCATTCATTCACACCATAATCAAACCAGGTTCATGGCCGTCACCCAGGACTGCCGAATCTCGGTCAACATGGCAATTGCCCGATCCCATTCGTTCCGTCCGATAAGATCCGTAATGGCACTATAGGTTCGATAAAAATTCATGGCGATGTCACCCCCCTGATCAAAACGAAGGGCGTTGATCAACTCTTGCAGAACTTCCAGTGCCTTTGACTTTTGTTTCCGTTTACAAGCAATAATACCGGCGTCATACAGGTACTTGATCAGCTCTTCCGGGCTGGCGGTCATAATCTTTTGTTGCAGGTAAATATTCACGGGTTTGGTTGCCTCAACTGCCGGCGTGACCGTCTGTTGCCGCAATTGGGTGCCATACTGGGGATTGTTGTAAGGTTGATGTTCCATGGTCGTTCATTCTCCGTTGCATTCTGTTCCGGGGATTGGGGATGGGTTTTTGTAACAAGCGCCCTTTCCGCCTTTACCAGGAACTCCCCCGGGATTTATTCGATCTTTCACTGTCAATAATCCTGATCCACTGTCTCAAATGCTGCAACCACCGTTTTAAACAAAATCACCGGAGACGGATAAAGGTGGGAGAACCCACCTTTATCCTCCCGGAAGGTGTCCTGTTTACTGGAAGAGCGAGAGGACCGACTGAGGCGCCGTATTCGCTTGAGCGAATGACGACAGAGCGGTCTGCTGGAGGATCTGTAATTTCATTACCTCCATTTGCTCTTCAGCAAAGTCCGCATCTTCAATTGAACTTCTCACCGCTTCGGTGTTGGTGGCTGCCAATTGTAAAGTTGTCTCCTTGGAAGACAGACGAGACTGGTAGTTACCAACATCCTGCATTGAGGCCGCCAAAGTATCAATGGCAGAGCTCAGTGAGGAGATCGCTGCAGAAGCACTGGCCTGGGTGCTGATCGCCACTGAGTTAATGGACAGCGCTGCAGAATCGGAATCACCGAGTGTGACACTCAGGGTGTCATTAGCGCCTTCACCAACCTGGAAATCATTACTGGAAACGCTACCATCGATCAGGGCTTTTCCATTGAACGTCGTGTTGGTGACGATGTCATCAACTTCTTCGATCAGAGCAGTGACCTGATCATTCAGAGCTGTGCGCTGATCGTCTGACAGGGTATAATCCGCTGCTTGGGTGGCTTTTTCTTTTACTGTTTGCAAAATGTCCATGATGCTCTGATAGCCACCCTCGGCCACATTCAGTACATTCTTGGCATTGGAAACATTCTGCAGAGCCACGTTCAGACCACGGCTGCGAGACTCCAGACCGCGTGCCAATTGATATCCAGCTGGATCATCAGCAGCAGAATTGATCTTCTTGCCCGTGGACAGACGCATCTGATGCACACCAATTTTGTTGTTGATGTCCTGCATCGAGCTTAACGATTGCAGTGCCCGTACGTTTGTGAAAATCCTTGTTAGATCACCCATAATAAAACCTCCGTGTTTGTTGACAGATGATGTCCTTATCATCCGCTGGGTTTCCGGTGGCATGTCCCATCTCACCCTTTTCGAGCGACTTCCGATGCCGACAATTCACTGGTATTCTCTTGTCAAGGCGCCCATCTCCGTCTTGGATTCGCTGGGCTTCACTATCCATTATCGGCTGGCTTCAAAAAAACTTTAATTTTCGCTGAAAATGATACCAGATAAGCCTTGAACAGGAAGTGTTTTGGTACCCGTCATATAAACGGGCATCAATCTCGGGCATTTCCCGCGACCTCCAGCCCCGGACATGAAACTCATGACCACCCCGTGAATCCAGCGGTTCACTCCGGCTCGTGAAGCTCCCCATAAACCATTAATAAATCAGGTTCCCCTTTACACCATTCTATACGTGAATAAAATACTTGCCTTGCGATTCCCTCGGGTTCCTGCAAAAGGAGCAACATCTTCCCGGATGAATGCAGAAACATGCAAATGCCTGCTAAAGATTTGCAAACTCCGGCCGATAATGGATAATGGGAATGAAAAATCGAGACACACCATGAATGAAAATGAAGAAATACTGGATTTAGATACTGCCTGTGAACTCCTGAGAATTCGCCATCGCACCATGTATACCCTGCTGAAAGAGGGCAAGGTACCCGGGGTCAAGATTGGTGGCCAGTGGCGCTTCTCTAAAAAAGCCTTGCTGGATATGTTCAACACAAACAATCCCATAAGCCCTGTATCCGGTGAAGAACAACAAGAAGATACCGGAACGCCACCTCATGAATAATTCTTTACAGCAAAAGAACTCCGGAATCGTACGCTATAAAATACTGGTGGTGGATGACGATCCGGCTACCCGTGAATTTCTGAAATTTGTTTTCAAAGAGGCTCAATACATTCTGAAAGAAGCAGTCAACGGCAAAGAAGGCATCCAGGTGGCCCGTGAATTTCGTCCCGACCTTATTCTCAGCGATGTGGTCATGCCCGAAATGGATGGATTGGCGTTTTGTCAGGCTGTCCGGAACGACGAAAAGCTCCAGATGGTGATATTTTTACTCATGTCCTCTGTTCACCTGGAGATCAGTGACCGGGTTGATGGATTACGCGGCGGAGCCGATGAATACCTGTTGAAACCACTGGATGAAAATCAGATCAAAGCTCAGGTTCAAGCTTTTTTGCGTATAAAAATTCTTCAGGACCAATTGGTTTCCAAAAATGACCGACTGGAGGAAATGAACACGGCTCTGGAAGAGAATAAGCGTAAGGTTGAGGAGACAAACAAAGCCCTGGAGCACGAAAAAGAGCGGCTCACCTACTCCCTGAAGGAAATCTCGAAGCTGGCCGAGGAGCTGGAAAAATCACACAAAAACCAATTACAACTTAATATCACTTTAAAAGAGAGTTTTGATGATCTGGTGGCGCTTCTGGCGACTATTGTAGAATTACGCAATCCCTACCAACCCGGTCACTCCAAGGAGGTGGCGCAGATTTCCATGTATGTTGGCGAACGCCTGGAACTTGACACCTCTCAGTTAAAAAACCTGCGGATGACGGCACTGTTACACGAGATTGGCATGATCGGTCTACCGGATGACATCATTAAACTAACACCGGATCAAATGTCGCCTGAACAACTGAAAATATACCTTCAACATCCTGTTGTGGGTGAATCTCTGTTACTTAGCCTCAAAGGCTGCCAGCAGATGGCCAAAATTATCCGGCATCTGCACGAAAATCTGGATGGGTCCGGATTCCCCGATAAGTTGATCGGCGATGAAATTCCTCTGGAATCCAGGATTATTAAAGCCGCCGCTGATTTTAGTCGCGCACTTCAGAATGTCAGCGACCACGGCCAGATTTACCGGGTTTACCACGCGATGAAAAATGAAAGTGATATCCGCTACGATGCGCGGGTATTCGCCATTCTGAAAGATTATGTGGATACCATCGCCGACCGCAGGAAAAACCGAAAAATCGAGACCATCAGTCTGGCTCATTTACAGCCGGGAATGGTGCTGGCGGCAGACGTTTTCACCAATTCAGGTATTAAGTTAATACCGGAAGGTATTGTACTCACGGAAGCCTCCATCAAGGGTATTCTCAACTACAGTTACAACGATCCCCTGCCACCCGGGATCAAGATCATCGTGCAATAAAATGAGATAAATAAGAGAGATAACATGCTGATTAAACAAACAAGATTGAAAAAATAGGCCGGAGTTCCAGTGGACATTGCCACCATATTAGGAATCATTTCAGGCGTGGGGCTTATCCTGATTTCAATCACCATGAACAGCGGCTTGGAGTTGTTTGTAAATATTCCCTCCATCATGATCGTCGCCGGTGGCACCCTGGCGGCAACCCTCATTGCTTTTCCTCTCCATGAAGTCCTGATGGTCCTGTCGCTGCTCAGACGCATTTTCTTTCATAAACGCTCCGATGCCCGGGCATTGATAACTCAACTGGTGGAGTTGGGTGTCCAGGCGCGGAAAGGTGGCGTGCTCTCGGTTGAGAATCAGCTCGCACAAATTAACAATGAATATCTGCGCAAGGGGCTCCAGCTGGTAGTGGACGGCGTCAGCGAATCCGGCATTATCAACATGCTTAAAATCGAAGAGGTCAATACGCGCAAACGACACCAGACCGGTTGGGAAATATTTGCTGAAATGGGTAAATACTCACCGGCATTCGGTCTGGTGGGCACCCTGATCGGGTTGATCCAGATGTTGGCGAATTTGGACGAACCGTCAACCATCGGACCCCGGATGGCCGTGGCGATGATCACCACCTTTTATGGCAGTATCATGGCCAATCTGATCTTCATTCCCATGTCCGTCAAACTCAAACGCCGTAGCCAGGAGGAAGCCATTCTCATGAGTCTGGTTATGGAGGGTATCAAATCAATCCGGTCGGGTGAAAATCCCAAACTCATGGAGGACAAACTCAACAAATTCCTCTCGAATGAGCAGCAGAAAAAAATCGCAAAAAGTCTGAAAAAGGGCCGGGGGGCCAAGAAAAAGCCTGCGGACAAAACCTAACCGGGAAGACCCAAACTGATGCCAGATTCGGATCAAAATAACGACGATACTCTGTTTGAGGAAGTTATCGAGGACGAGGAGCAGGATGGATCAGCATCCTGGTTAATGACGTTCGGCGATATGATGACGCTGTTGCTGGCGTTTTTCGTCCTGCTGTTTGCCATGAGTGAGACCCAGATGGAAGATTTCGCTCAATTGATGGAATCGCTCAAAAAAGCAATTGGTAAGCAGGAGGTCCCTGAGGCCGGTACCCGTGTTGGCTTGAAAATGATGGAGATTAAGGCAGAAGAACAGCCGAAAGCGGTGGATGAATTGGGCGCTCTGGTTAAAAAGGAGATGGAGGACTTCGAGAGTCAGACCGAGGAGTTTATTCTTGCGAATACGCTGGCAGGCCAGGTGAAGGTTGAGGAGGACGGCCGGGGGGCTGTTATCACGATCTCGGATCTAATTCTTTTCCCATCAGGTGAGGCCGATTTTCTGACTGATGCCGAGGACGTATTATTAAAAATCAAAGAATTGATCAATCAATTTAAATATCATGTAAAGGTTGAAGGACATACCGACAATGTCCCAATTAACACCCCCGAGTTTCCCAGCAATTGGGAACTATCAGCAAATCGGGCGAGTAAGATCGTGCGTTTTTTTATCGAACAAGGAGTTGATCCTGATCGGCTATCTGCTGAAGGTTTTGCTGAATATCGACCCATTGAAGATAACTCAACGATTGAGGGGCGCGCAAAAAACCGGCGGGTAGAGATTGTCTATCAGCGAGCGGATGTCACCCGGGCAATTCAGGATTCCCTGAACCAAGTTGATAACACCAACCCGATTGAAAAACTTCCAACCTCCACATCTCGGGACAGTACCCGCGCACCTTAACGAATTTCATCGAATACCCGTTCACAGACCCTTCCACCGTCACCATGTGCCCCGAATGGACATCCGGTACTTTTCCAGTGGTATTGAAAAGGGAAAAAGAGGGCTCGGATGAATGGAATGAGACTTTTCAAGGATGTCGTGTTGTATATCGGCTATTCGGAATCGTCCAGGCTAATCATTTCCGGACCGCGGGTCGTATACTTCTCCGAGCGGATCTGGATCATGTTTTCCAGTTTTTGAGTCACGGTTCTGATACGAGAGACATTATCCAGGATTTTCCGTAAACTACCTAAGACATTTTCCGGTAAATCTTTATGTTTAAACAAGATCGTCTCGGCGTACATCTCGATAGCCTGAAGTGGATTATTAATTTCATGATTTGAAGTAATGGCCATCTGATTCACGAGTTTGATCGCCTGGAGCCTGTCATTTTCACGCTGCAATCTTAAAATGCGCAACCCGGTGCGCACCCGCGCTAAAAGCTCTTTGATATTGCACGGTTTGATGATGTAATCGTCAGAACCCTTCTCGAATCCCAGGACAATATCTTCGATGTCATCCTTTGCTGTGAGCAGGATGAAGTAAGTCCGCTTCAATTCCGGATTTTGTTTGATTGCCAGACACAGTTCTTCACCCGTCATTTCAGGCATCATCCAGTCTGAAATGACCAAATCCGGCTTGAATTCCTTCGCCCGCTCGTACGCTTCGCACCCATCAGTGGTTACGGCAAATTCCACATTCTCATCCTTTAAAAACTTTTGCAGAAGCTTCGTGTACATGGCGTCATCCTCGGCGATGAGCACCTTCAAGGTTTCCGGGTGATTCATTATATACACATCCGATCTTTTAGACTGAAACCAGCTTTCTTCAAACCGGACCAGGACGTCCAACTTATCCTGCCCGGCGACAGCTCGCTGTTAAATGTCCCGCTCACTTCCGGGATCTCTACACAGATGTCGTGTGAAAGCTTAATTTTTCCGGTTTTAATCAGGGTACTCCTCATCCCTTCTTCCTTCTATTCCAAGCCGCTGATGGTATCCTTATTATCGGTCAAAAATCAAGCTCCTTTAGAGCTTTCTGCAGACGAGGGGGATTCACGGTTTAATTCCTGTAAAAGCCGATGTGCTTTTTCAACCTCTCCGACTTTGCTGTACAAACCCACTAACCGTTTGAGCGCCAGTCGGTTTCCCGGATCGGCAATGAACATTTGTTCATATAATTGAATGGCACGTGGAAAATCCTGCTGTTTGACCTTTAGGATGGCCAACAAGTTCAGATATTTAATCTCGTCCGGAGCTTCGGTTAGCAACGCTTCCAGCTCGGTTTCTGCGGTTGAATAATCGTTGGTCTTCAAACTGATATCCACCAGGGATTCTCTCGCCGAAATATGATGTATCCCCAAATTCCTTGCCGCTTCCAGTGCTGCCCTTGCTCGTGCCGGTTCCTCCATTTTTAGTAGAAGCATTCCCTTTGTATATAAAATCTGTCCTGAGTCGATAGAAACATCAACGGAAATGTTCTGGTTCAAGGATGATCGGGCTTCGCGCAGAGTCAGCAATTTATCCAACCATCCCAAAGCACCGGACAATTCGCCGGCTTGTTCGGCCAGGCGATACCTGAGGTAAATTGCCGAAGTCTGATGAGGAACCAGAGCGAGAGAAGCATCGGTCATTTTTCTGGCCCGGTCGGGCTCACCCAATCGCAGGTACGTTTCTGCGGTCACATTGAATAATGATGCCTTCATCCCCGGTGTAAAGTTTTCACGCGACAGTGCCACTTTCAGATGTTCCAGAGCTTCTGCGGGTTGATCCAGCAGATTGTATTGCTCACCAAGCTTATAGTGAGCATAAGCATTGCCCGGATCCTCCGTAACCAATTGTTGCAGCAATTCAAGGTTACGCCGGGCTTTGCGCGCTTTGCGATCCCCGGTAAAACCATAGCCTAAATGGAGTAGAATGATTTTTGATTCAAACTCCACACCTTTGAGTTTAATAGCGCTGGGAACCAACTGTTCGTGGATCCGGCCACTGAATTGGAGTCCAATATTATTTGAAAACAGACGGTGCGCCTTTGATAACGAAAAGGTGCACCCGTCTTCTTTAATATTGCGAATATGAACATTATACAACGTGGGTTTTTTAACCGGTTTTAAAAGTTTTTTCAATTGGGGAATGGATTCCGGGAGTAATCGTTCATCAGCATCCAGCCATAAAATCCAATCACTTTTGGCATATTGGATCGATGCATTGCGGGCTTTGGCAAAATCGTCTTCCCACGCGGATTCATGTACCACCGCACCGAACGATCTGGCCAACTCAATCGTACCATCGGTTGAACCCGTATCCAGGATCAGCATTTCATCCACCACATCTCTGACGCTTGCCAGACATTCCGCCAGCATTTCTTCTTCATTCCGGACGATCATGCACAGTGATAATGTTTGCCGGACCGGGAGAATCGGCTTGCTGGTGAAGCTCTTTTTCCTGGTCATGGGCACCGGCAAAAAGTCTGCAGTTCTGATAATGGGAAGCTTGATTTCATCATTTTAAAAGCCTTGGCTGAATACCTGAAATCATCCGAGGGATTCGGTGATCTTTTTAAATTCATCAAGTCGTTTACCCCGACCCAATCGTATCTCCAACAGCTCTCGATTGACGTCATAATACTTATCCATCTGCTGATCCAGTTTGATGGTCAGAATACCGGTTCGCAGCAGGCGTTGAATTTCCGATTCAAAATCAGCCGGAGAATGCTTCAGGTCACGTTGAAGGCGATCGTTGAAATAGGTTAAAGCCAGATCATTGGCGGACCCCTGCTCAGACAACAGGCTTGCAATGAACTTGAGCAACTTTAATTCTTGACGTGATTGTTCTTCGAATTCAGGCGAGATACTTTTCCCGATACGACTGAAATACTGCTCCCGGCAATATTGGGCGAGACTTTGGAAAGTTACGATATCGTTCACAATAAACTGACGACCTGCCTCATAATTAATTCCACTTTTCGCAATGCGGCTCAAGGTCAATTTATTCATCACCTTCTCCACAAAAGTCTGGGAGACATTGGTTAAAAAGGCAATGGTCTCGGCCGTTTCCTTCCAGGTAATCTGAAACTGGTTGAATTTGTCCGGGTCACGATGGGAAACCAGGTAGTAGAGCAGATAAACAACCTGTTTGCCTTGATCAGCCTTTGAGAGTGTGTTTTGGGTTGAATCCGCCTGACGTAAACGATCCACCAAAATTTCATAAAATGCCTGCATCCAGGAGGGGACCTCTTCCATCCGCTGTTCAAATAATATCTTGTTGATCTCGATACATTGTGTTGTTGTCCTGGCGGTAATCGTTGCAGATCGTTGGCGCCCGTCCACCATGGACATCTCCCCAAAAATAGCGCCCGCTGTGAGTGTCGCTAATTTTACCGGTCGATTATCCACAACTTTCGTGACTTCCACCTCCCCACTCTGGAGGATGAACATGGATTTTCCATCATCACCTTCCCCACAAATTACATCGTCGGGCTGGTAGGTACGAAGGGCATTTTTTTCCACAAAAGACATCTATTCTATGCTTTCTGTTGAGCCAAAACAGCCTGTTTCAATTCACGGGCTGATGGATTTTCCGGATCCAGCGCAAGCACCTTCTCACTCCAGGATACCGCTTCATCCTTATTCCCCGCCTCTTCATGGAGCTGGGCCATCCGCAGTAAGCTGGGTATATCATCCGGGTTCCGATCCAGGATTGAGATATAGGTCTGAACACCACCAGTGTAATCTTCCTGTAGTAGCTGTATCTCTGCCAGATTACGCCGGGCATCGATAAATGTCGGTTCCAGGTCGATGGCGTGGCTGATCAGAACATGAGCCTTTTCCAGATCCCCGGTTTCCGCTACAATAATACCACTTTGGTTATACGCCGCCGCATCGGCTGGATTGAACTTGAGAATTTTGTGCAGCAGACGTAGCGCTTCTTCAGAATGATCCAGGTTACGGGCGCAAATCGCCAGACCGAATAACGCCTCTTCGTCGAGTGGGTTTTCCCGGTAAATCTCCCTGAATAACGCATCCGCCTCGGGGAAATGTCCCTCGGCCAGTAACGCGGTCGCCCGCTTGATTTGATAAGGATGCATCTCCTGCAAACCATTCCGAATTTCCAGCAATTCTTCGTAATCCACATCCGGCCATTTCGCGTGAAACAATTTCAGGCGTTCTTTGAGATTTTGCTGGTAATCAATCCGGTTGGCTTTAAAGGTTTGGCTGCCAAAATGGTGCAACAGAACGGATTCATCAACCATGAGGGCCAAACCCTTTTCCCGAATCCGTAAACTCAGATCATCATCTTCAAAATTACCCACACCAAACGAGGTGTCAAATCCACCGATCTCATCATAAAGTGATTTTTTCATCAATACCGCAAAACCAGCCAGTCGGCGACGGGGTGTGAGCCGATTTTGATTTTGTTGATGGAGCGTTGAGGCGAATTGGAAAAATTCCTCGTCCGTGTCATAGGGTACTTCAGTCAACGCCTGACGACCACTGATATAGTTGGTGATCGGTCCCACAGCCCCGATATTTTCATCCCTTTCCAGCGATTCAACCAATGACCCAAGCCAACCTTCCGGAACGAGCACATCATTATTGAGCAGTATGATGTATTTTCCGCTGGCTATGGCAACACCTTGGTTATTGCCTTCAGCGAAGCCCATATTTTTCCTGTTTCTGATAAGCTTGTAATGCGGGTTCTTTTTAATCAGGGTATTCAGATATTTAACAGTGCCGTCAGTGGAGGCATTGTCCACAAAAACGATCTCAAACGGAATGCTTGTATTTTTTTCAATCGATTTCATGCACTTTTTCGTGTATTCCAGAGCATTCCAGGTGAGCATGATGATTGAGACGAGGGGGTGGGCATCCGCATCCTTCATTTGGTCATGGTCATGATCAAACTTGGCTGTCATCAACTCCCGGATACGACCCGTACTCCAATTCCGCTCAACCAGGGCTCTCCCATTTTCAGATAAGATTGTCCAGAGTGGTTGATCATGATACAGTTCAACCACAGATGCTACAAAATCTTCCGGTTTATCAGCCACCAGTGCTGTTTTACGGTGCTCCAAACTCATACCTTCGGCACCGATCGAAGTAGTTACCACCGGGATCATCCAGGAGAGGGCTTCACCGATTTTACCCTTCATGCCGGCCCCATAGCGCAGTGGTGAAATAGAGATACGAGCCTTTTGAAGGTACGGTGTGAGATCTTCCACATAACCGGTCACGATTATCTGATCATTCGCCAGACTTTTGATCGATTCCGGAGGATTGTTTCCCACGATGTACCACTTGATATCCGGAAGTTTTACCAGGATCGCCGGCCACATATTCTTATGAAAATGCAGAACAGCATCCACATTCGGGGTATGGGAAAAATTCCCGACGAACAACAGATCGCTGGTTTGATCAAAGAGCCTTTCGACTGTCGGCATTTCATGGATATTGGGTATGATGTCGATGGGAATATTACCGGTTTTGGGTGCAATGGATCGCCTGTCATTCTCGGTTACCACCCACACCTCATCCGCCTGATTATAAACGGCCAATTCCTGTTTTTGCTTTTGTTTGGCGATCTGTTTTAATTCTTGATCTTGTTTTAATTCCGCTTCCCGAATCTCACGAATAAAATGAATGTCAACCGTATCAACGATAATCTTAGTTCTGGATGTGATCTTGCGTAGACGTGGAATGAAATACTGGGCAATGTACCAGAAGGAAAGAATGGCGTAATCAAACTGGCGCGGTTTGAAAATCAGATCATAATTGATGGGTGGAAATTCACGATTCAATTTGAATCCGGCCATTTTTAAGGCCTCGCCGTCATTCCCCCAGACCTCCACACCAATATTTTGTAGATCCCGAATGTACCGGACATCGGGCGATAAAAGGCACGCCATATAGGTGACATGATAACCCATCTCACGCAAAATTTTGATATAACTAAACAATCGGAGGGAACCAGAAGCTCGATCATAGGCCGGCAGAAATTGATCAGCGATAAAGATATTACCCTTGATTCCACGCTGGGAAGCCCTTACTACATTCGATGGTCCCGGAGCAGATTGTTCTGACAATTCGGCTCGCCACTTGTCTAAAAATTTAGCAGCGTTGACTTTCTGGTAGCGTTTGAAACCAGTATTCAGATCGGTACCGGCCGTTTGCCCTTCATAATGGACAACAACACTTGCCGGCTGGTAATAAACCTTAAATCCATTTTTTCGTACGGCAAAACAGAGGTCGGTATCTTCATAGTAAGCCGGAGAATAGCGTTTATCAAAACCACCGATAGTGTCCCACAACGATTTTCGAATCATTAGTGAAGCACCCGAGCAGTAATCCACCTCCCGGACAAAATTGAAAGCCGGGTGACCCGGATTGTTACCACGGCCAAAATTCCAGCCACTCCCGTCCGAAAAAATGATCCCGCCGGCTTCCTGCAGCTTGCCATCGGGATACACGAGTTTTGAGCCAACTGCACCGCAATCAGGCCTTCTTTCAGCTAGTTGGACGAGCGATGTTAACCATCCGGGTTGAACCTCTGTATCGTTATTAAGGAAAAGTAAATATTCGCCCTCAGCTTCTGTTGCACCATGGTTACAGGCCTTAACAAACCCATGATTTTCATCATTAGAAACGACTTTATAATTCGAGATTTCGGACTGTTTTTGTAAAAAGTCGGGGGTATTGTCTGTGGACGCATTATCTATGATAATAACTTCATATTGGGAATATCTTGTATTCTCTTTAATCGCTTTAAGACACTTTTTTGTTAGCTCCAATTTATTGAAAACCGGAATAATGATAGACACTAAAGCTGTACGATCAACTTTTTTCTCAACGCTCCCCAAATCGCCGGAATGATCCAATTTACGATCGACAACTTTTTTTACGATCTTTTCCAAATCCACGTCAATCTCCAAGAATTTTTGGATACCTTTAAGAAGATCCGATCGGTTTTCTGAGAGAAGCGCTTTATAACTCACATTAAAGGATTCAAAAGGTTGGATATATTTGTTCATTCTTGCAATATACTCATCGTAGAGATTTTCGGCTTTGGCTCGCGTAAATTTATTCCGCTTCATCAATGAACGAACAACGGCTTCTTTGTCCCTGTCCATTACGATTATTTTTAAGTTTTGCGGCAGAACTTTCCGCCATACAGGAAAAGTGAGACAGAGCCGAGGATCCTTCAGCGCTATCAAAGAATTATTTTGATAGCATCCGGTCACACGCTCCAACAACGGATCAACCTTGATAGATGAAATATTATCTGGAGATGGCGGCTCATCCCAAGCACCGCCAGCGATTGATAATATCAGATCATTTGTTCCCACCACACTCTGTCGCTCAAAAAATCCATTAGGGTTGTCTGGTCGGGGACCCATAATATCATCCGATTCACCAATATAAAAACCGGCCTTATTGAGAACATTCATCATCATTGAGGTACCACTTCGATGCATTCCCATAACCGTTACAAATTTCGTAATCGAATCAGACTGCATTTTTTTCTCATAGATATGGATTGTGCCGGCTTCATTTTCTCTGATCTGTTTTTGACTTTTAATCTTAACGAAGTGATGTTGTCGAATAAATTGGTCTAAGTTTTCATCGACAAAATAATTCTCCGGGGTACGAATAACGAAATTTTTACGAGCCAGCACCAATAAATTATTTAAAACTTTAGGTCGGGTTGAAACGGGCAGATGGTGATAAAGTCCTAAGAAAAGAACCGTATCATAAGCCGTTTTTAAATGACCTTGAGAGCTACTTAAAAAACGTTCCCAAGAAGAAAGATCGGCTTGATAAAGCTTAGCATTCGTTACATTATTTTTTCTCAGCAGTTCATTACCAAATTTCACTCGGACGGCATCATACTCAAATCCATCAATCCATTTTGCCTGTCCTTCTGTTGCTAAAAATTTTGTAATCAACCCCTCTGCACACCCTGTATCAAGAATCGTGTGATCCTTAACCTGCTCCTTTATTTGGTTTAAGCCTGAAATACGACGACTAAATGGTCTTTTGCCAAACAGTCCCAATTTGGGGTCTCTAAAATAGTGTGTCCATTGTGGTCGCTCTAATAATTGGACGAGTATTTTACTGTACTTTCCCCAGGTATAGTTTTGCATATCACTAAATGCAGCTTGTCCAATCCTCACGCGTAAATTATTATTATTCATCAATAATTTAATGCTTTTACCAATCTCATTTGGTGTGATGTTCTTTAAACAAAGGGAATTGGTATCGTTGGCAAAATCAATTGTACCCGCCTGGGTCAAAATAACAGGTTTACCTACAGCCATGGCTTGTGCAGCGGTATTACACCAGCCAGCATGGGTTTCTGTTGTGACAACAATATCCATAGAACGATAGAAATTTGTCAGTTCGTCGTCGTAAAGTTTTCCCAAAAATTTAAGTCTGCCTTGATTTACAAAATGGTCTGCATCTCTATGTTGGATTCCATCTGATCCATATAGGCTCAATTTGACATTGTCTGGCAACTGATATAATGACTGAATTAATGGTATCGGGTTTTTCAATGCATATCCACCAATGTTCCATTCACCCGCTTTTACTGACTTACCATCCACCAATACATTAGGTTTTGGGTTTGAGTGAATGGCACCGGGCAGGATATAAAAACTATCTGCCTGCAAATTGACATAACTGTCCCAATGTGAATTATTGAAAATAACTACGTGTGGTTTAAAAACCTGATTAACTGCGTAGGCGCGTTTCTCAACACTTTTATCATTCAAGACATGCTGAATCCGGGTACCGAATCGATCATCAAGCAATAGTTCAATTTTTTTAACCTCCTTACCTTCTACACCCGCCCCAGGAATCATAACGGCATCCCACTTTGAAGTACCCAAATCAGATAAAGTCATAATGCGTTTTTCGAGATAGGGCCATTGTGTATTTGTCTTATTGGAGAGGGATAAAAATTCTACCTCATGCCCGACTTTTTTCAAGGCTTTAGCAACCTCAATAAATCTGGCAATCCCACCATTAAGTGTAAATTCAAACCAGGCCACCAAAATTTTTAGAGTTTTTGTGTGTATATCTGAATTTAGTTCGGTAAATATTTTATCCAAATATTTGATATCCGAGGCTTTCAGTTCTGTACGATAATTACCAATTTTACCGTTTCTAACTTTAGGTGCTCCATTGCGGAGCCGTAACCAGGGATGTGGGAATTTACCACTTTGCTCAGTTTTTCGCATTTTTTCGATGGTTGAATTAGCAATTGCAGTGCGCAGTTCATCATCACTAACTGAAAAATTATAAAACTTGAGAAGTTTTCTTACTCCACCTTCAATATCGTGTTTACATTCTTCATAACTGAGGGTTAACACATTAAGTTCACTACTTAAGTGATGCCACATATCGCGAAAGCGTTTCAATGATTTGGCACCAAAATAATCATCTCGAATAAATTCTGAAATTGAACCTCTGTAGTTGAAAAAATCATCAAACCGACCTGTTATTTGGTGATACAGGCTTACAATTAAATCTCGGGGATCACGTTCCAGGTAGACAATTTTCTCCACATTTCGATAATGTGTTAACCGCCTTGAAATGTCATAATTATGGGGAGGACAAGATCCATCATTGAACTCAAAACTATCATGTTGGAAAGTAATTTTGTTCTCCAGCCCCAACTGAAAGAGGATGAATCTGATCCAAGACCTTCCTGATTTTGGGTATGAGATAAATTGTCTTTGCATCTTTTTAAGCCTTAATTTAACTGGATCTCATCGGATCTTGTTTTTGGATGGTGATCTGAATACAATTAACAGATTTGCACTTTATTTAAATTTACCCCGACTATAAAAATTGTCCTAATATCTCAGTTGAGAAACTTCCTGATGCAGCGGTAGCAGCCTGATTCTCTTCCCGGATTTTCTGATAAATTTCTTCTCGGTGAACCGCAATGTTTTCCGGTGCGACAACGCCAAGTTTTACTTGTCCGGAAGATGTTTTAATGACTGAGATTATCACATTCGTTCCAATACGAAAACTCTCACCCGCTTTACGTGTTAATACCAGCATGATTAACGCTCCCCATTTGAGGTTCGCGTTGCCTGCTTGATCGTCGTGAAAGAATTTTCCTGTCCCGGGGTTGAAGTTGGTGCACTGGCTGATGAAGTGTCCGGTACCAACGGATAAGAAATCGGCAGCGATTCATCATCCAAAATCACCTGGTATCCAGTTTTCTGCTCTGTTGAAACAATAATCGGCGCCCGCAGGTTAGCGGTGAGTTTGCCCAAACTGTGATTGAGCCGCAGGATAAAGAACGTGCAGATTTTCTCCTCCTGCGACAAAGAGATTTGGGTCAGTTTTTCAGGTGGTACGGTTACTTCAATCTTTTGAGAAATTACTTTGGGATCCAAAAGTAGCATCGCCACATGACTCGCATCGTCTGCAACCAGAAAGGCAAAGTGTGGATAATCCAGCAGTTCAAACAGATGGTAATGGTGCAGTTCTTCAAAGCCCGGAATTCCCCCTGGAAATTCTATTGCAATTCCCTGTTCTGCATCAATCCTGAACTGAGGACCTTTTTCAGGCTTTGGGGTTTGAGGTGATGAGTTTGGTTGTTGCATCATGCTTTCGTTTTCCATCTGACACCTTATAGGTGCCTGTTCTGATTGTTCAGGTGCCTGCTTTGCCTTTTACAAATAATCCAACAGGTTTAACCGCAGTGATTCTGATGTCGTCTGAAGTGCGGCTTTGTAAGCAAGCTCTTCCCGGTTGTAGCGCACAATGGCATCCATCAAATCAGCATCTTCAGTTTCAGACAAATTCGACAGCAGATTCGCATTGGCTGTTTCCAGGCGTTGCTGTGTCAAATCCAGTTGACGTATAAGCGACCCTTGCGCCGAAATAATGTTGCTCAATTGTTTCTCGGCCCCCTCCACTGCCCCCAGTGCATCATGGATGGCTGTGTCATCGTCCGCGCGTAATGCGTCCCGCAAGTCGATCATGTTCTGAAATAAACCGGTGTTAGTGAGTGTTTGGCCGGAGACGTTGATCTCCATGTTCTGATTCTCTGCGATGCGGCGCGTGATTTTATCAGTATTGCCTTGATAGGAAACTGATGTCCCATCGTAGGTAAACGGGTCGTTCCCCCTAGTCAGGGAACCACTAAAAATATACTTATCCATATACTTACCATTTGCCAGGGCAACTGTATCCTCAATGATACCATCCAGCCGGTTCGCTAATTCATTCCGCACATTTTGGTTTGCGACATCTGCAGACTGGATGCCGATTTCACGGACCGCCATAATCTGATCTTCGAACGTTGAGAGCACCTGTAGAGAATTTTCCATCCAGGCCCGGGTACTGGTGATCGTATCAATGTACTGTTTATTCTGCCCAATGGTTTCATTTAACCGACGACTCTTCATGTAGCCTTGTGGATCGTTACTGGGTTTTAGAATTCGTTTCCCGGTAGACATCTGCTGTTGGATCTGGCCCATGTTTTCGCGTTTTTGATTTATCGCGTCCATCAGGTTGCGGGTGATAATCGAGTCTGTTACACGCATAGGGCTACACTCCAGAGTGAGATTTCATTTATTATTTCAAGTCTATTGGCCCAATTCATCTCAGGATGAGAGAAGGACTTCACGGCGTTGATGAGAGTAAAAAGGAACATCTATCTACCTGACTAAACCATGTTAATAATTGTTTGCGTGATGTCTGAAACCGTAGAAATAACTTTGGCGGCGGCTTGGTAAGCCTGCTCAAACTCGATCAACCGAGTCATTTCCTCGTCAAGTGATACGCCAGAAATCGCGTCCCGCTGATTTTTCAAATTGAGGACCAGTTTTTCCTGGCTTGTCTTGAGAAAATCCGCTTCCTGGACCTGCTTACCCACACCACTGACCATTTGGTTGTAGAATTGGTTTGCCGAATCACCGTGAATAATTTGGGCGAATTGCAAATCAGATATTGCTGACGCAATTGCGCCCTCGCCGGGTTTATCTGAATCGCTAGCTGTTGCGATCAAACTCGCATCGTTAAGCACATCCGGGCTGAGGGTAAAGTTTTTGGCTCCGGTAATCCCATCTGCAAAAAAGTTTACACCGGTAACATTGTCCAAATTATAACCGGATTGATGCAATCCATTGACACGAACGGCAATATTTACGGCCAGTTCATCCAGCTGATTTCTGATCGTTTTTATGGATTCATTGTGGTGATCGAGAATACTTGCCAGCGCACCTGATTTGGGAACAACTGTCCGCTGTGAATTTCCCAGCTTCAACCCCAGAGTATATTCAGATGATTGGGAATTCCAGGTTGCCTCAGCCGAAAATGTGTTTACAATGCTCTGTGAAATCAACAGCGATCCATTGGATGCAATGGTCACCGTCCCATTAGCATTTTCCCGAACATCCATCTCCATAATGGGCGCCATTTCATTCAGGAGTGCGTCCCGTTGATCCAGCAGATCATGGGAGGGTTGTTTGATAATTCGTCGATTGAGTTCACCCATCTGGGTCAACAGGCGATTCAGATCGTCAATTTTTTGTTGAAACTGGCTACGAAGTGTGCGCTGCAGGTCTCCCAAATCTGTATCCAGTTTTTGAAAAGAACGGACCAGGGTCTGCCCCTGACTGCGAACTTCTGTACGAGCAGCCTGACTTTCAGGGTCATTGGCTATGGCGCTCCAGGAATTCCAAAAAGAACTCAGTACATTGGATAAGCCAAAATCACTTGGTTCCCCGAAAATATCCTCCACCTGTTGGAAAATGATCTGATCGGATTCACGTCGTCCCAAATCCTGTTTTTCAAATCTTAATTGTGATTCGATAAAGGAATTTTGAACCCGGACCGTATCCGCATGTTTTATTCCACCGTTCGTTGTCGAAAATCCCAGTGTCGATTCGGAAATCTTCACCTGACGCCGCTTGTAGACATCGGAATTCATGTTGGCAATATTTTTGGCCGAGGTGTTGATCGCCGATTGATTGTGTTGCAAAGACTGTTTGGCCATATCGAATATTTTTTGAATAGACATAAATAATCGACCTTATCCTTTTCTGTCCAACAAACAGGTATCGGTGGAATTTTTATCGGTTATGCCACGCGTATCGTACAGGGTCATGTCTGATCCCTGTTGCCGATATAAAAGGTTGATCATCCCTCGGGCATAATCCATGGATGCCCGCAATAAATATTCATTCTGCTGGTTTGTTTCCGTGATTTGGTGTGCCACGGTTTCTGTTTGTTTGATCAGTTTGCTCAGTGCCGGTGAAAGATCCCGGGGAACCAGAGCTTCCAGATATCTCAACCGGGGTTCAGACATTTCCCGGCCATGGCATGTGGCAATTTTTTTCATCAGGCCGGCGCGCTCTTTCACCCTGTCCCCCAGTTGGTTTGTCAGCAGTCCCTCTTCGCCTGTGATCCGATCCAATTCATCCACATTCCCCGCAATGATGACCTGCTGCTTTTTCAGCACTATATCTTGCAGACGATTGCACCACATCAATTCCACCGAGAGCATTGATATCAGTGTTTGGAACATCTCATGGGTTGTGAGCGTGCTGCCCTGGTCATTGATAAATTCATCCACGGGCTTCAACAATTGATTCGTTTTTGCCTGCCCCATTATCGTGTGTCCTTGAGCAGGTCCATGCGCAACGAATGTAGGGTGTTGAAATCCCAGCTTTTCAATTCAGTAATGGCGTTTATCGGTCCGTGATCTTTTTCAGCCAGGGCACGGTAAAACATCTCTGACAAGCCCGTGGGATTACCCTTCGCCAAAGCATCCCCCATCGTACTGCTGAAAAGCATGGAGGAAAGGGTATTCTGTTGGCCGGAAAGGCTGTTCTTAGGTACTGTTTTTTCCATCGCCTTAACGATCTGGGACAGAAAGGATGCTTCCAACTGCTCACTGGCTTGCCGGAGCTGAATATCCCGCACCTTTAGATTTTCAACGTCAAGGTTCTTGTTCTTGTATTGCTCCACCGTATTTTGACTGGAAGCTGAATGTGACTGAAGTTGGATTTGAGATGATATTGGATCCATGGATTACCCCGTAATGGCTTGTTTACATGATGATGAGTTTGGCGTTCAATGCACCGGCTTTTTTAATCGCTTGAAAAATGGCGATTATGTCCCGCGGCTTCACACCCATCTCGTTCAGAGCCGCAGCCAGTCCACTCACCGTTGTTCGGTCAGGCAGAATCGAAACGGTAGCATCTTCTTCCGTCACTTGCGTATCTGTGACAGGTACCACCACTGTTTTTCCGGCATTACTAAAAGCAGCGCCCGGCTGGGAAATAACAGGTCGTTTTTTCGTTTGGATTGTGAGATTGCCATGGGAAATCATGACTTCGCTAATCACCACATTCCCCCCGGCGACGATGGTTCCGGTCCGTTCATTGATAACGACCCGGGCTTCAACATCAGTCTGGACCCTCAGTGTTTCCACCTGGGCGATGAAGTACACCACTTCAGCCTGGGAGGTTATGGTTTCAGGCAGGGTTAATTCCACCACACCAGCACTACGGGCCAGAGCCGGACCGGTGGACATTTCTGCCGGGGCACCCTCCGCCTGAACCGTGGGATCGAATTTTCCATTGATTGTATCGGCAATACGGGCGGCTGTGTTAAAATCCGCCTCCGACAGCAACAGGCGAATGGGTTGATCCAGCACAAATTCCTGATTGGGAATCTCCGTTTCCAGATTTCCGCCATTGGGAACACGTCCGACCAATGCGTGATTTTTCCGAATTTTCTCCCCGGCATCGGTCTGAATGTTATAGCCACCGATGGTAACCGGTCCCTGAGCCTGACCATAATACTTACCGGTGTTGGAAAGTAATGGCGTAACCAGAAGAACGCCGCCTTCCAGACTGGTGGCATCACCCAGGGATGAAACGGTCACATCAAAGTTTGAACCGACCCGGCCGAAAGCGGTGGTTCTTGCCGTCACCATTACCGCAGCGACATTACGGGTCCGCAAATAATCTTTCGGGACGGTAATTCCGAATCGCTCAAGCATATTTGAAATTGTCTGTACCGTGAAAACTGCACCACGATTGCCGGACGAGCGATCACCGGTTCCATTTAAACCAATCACCAGACCATAACCAACCACTGGTATCTGTTGGGCATTTTCAATGGTGGTGATGTCTTTAATCCGGACCTGCCCCCAAGCCAGGCTTAAGATTCCAAGCCCGATAATGATCCACCGCAATCCCCTGGCGGCGACAGCCCGTCTCATAGCGTGACCCCCAAACCAACGGCCAACAATCCCAACCCGATAGCCCAGGTCGCAACCTTTTGTAATCCCCCCGCAAATCCCAGTTTATGTTTGATACCCATTTTACTATAGGTGATTTCCGCATTGGCAATTTGATAGGAATAGACGGTGTTATCGGTGGAAATATCCCGGGCACGCACATAACCCTTCAGACTGATGAGATTTTTCTCTCCATTTACCTCCAGGGTTCGACTCCCTTCCAGACGCAGCATACCACTGGATGTCTCTTCCACGATGGTAGCCGTGACTTTCCCTGTCAGATTTTCCCGCTGCTGCGTATCGGTTCGACCATCGAACGAATTGGAGATGTTTCCGGAAGAGCCGAAAAGCGGGAGAAAATTGGTCAGATTGCTATTAACCGATCCATCAATGGCAGCACCACTGGAAGTCGAATTGTTGGACTTGCTGGATTTGGATGCATTGGCGGATTCTGAAATTAAAATAGTTACCACATCGCCGACCTGCACACCCTTGATATCGTGGTAAAGGGAATTATAGGTCCCGGAAAATTGCTGGGCAGAGACAAAACTGATACTGTTCATCAGTAGAAACAGTGCTGTCAACACATGGACCGATCTGCTTTTCATAGCTTATTGTGCCTCGATTATAACGGTGTTTGAATTTTGGACTTCACCGGTGAGATATATCCGGGTGGTTGTGCAGTAGACGCGGATTTTATCCCCGATGGTCGCCGATTCGGTTGTGATCCCATCCGTGCTTATAACCAGAGCGCCCGTATGGAGCTCCAAATTAACCTTGTCACCCTTCATCACGTCCGGTGGATCCATAAACATATCCCGGGTGAGAATGCGACCGGCGGGAATGACCTGGTGCGTAATCTTATTAGGGAGTTCATCGGTGCTTCTCACTATTTTCCTGAAATCCCGGGATATTCTGGTTTTTTGAATGCGAAATGGAATTTTATCGCATGACACATATCGGCTCACCAGTTTTGTTGTCACCAATGCATCTGTTGTCACGGTAATTTCCACTGAAACCGGATATTCTCCCTGCACCAGCGGACCCTTACGTGCCACCAACCACAAGGTTTGATAGCCAACATCCGTTGATTGACTCCGTCGCTCCACCGACCAGGAGTGGTTATTCCACCCCTTTTCCGGAATGTTAGACCAATGATGGACACGGAGCTGGATATCCTGTTCAGGCAAATCGAAAGTCCGCATCGCATAATCGAGAAGGATTCCGCCCAGTTCCTTCTGCATTGCAACAGAGGGATTTCCGGCCATTAAGAACATTGGCAGAACCAACAAAGCTCCTCTAATCCAACTCGCCCTTTCGTGGGGTTTGTTTTGCATACGTACCGGGTTTATCAGCGTTTGATATTATTGGTGATGGACAGAAGTTCATCGGAGGTTGTCACCGCCTTGGAATTGATCTCATAAGCTCTTTGGGAAATGATCAGGTTAATCATTTCCTGAACCACATCCACATTGGATTTCTCCAGATAACCTTGCACGACAGTACCAAAACTGTCTTCTCCCGGGATACCAAAATTGGGGCGGCCTGATGCCTGGGTCTCCACGTACAGATTACCCCCTTCAGCCCTTAATCCAGCCGGATTCATGAATGAAGCCAGCTCGATTTGTCCTACCTCTTCGGGTTCCGGTTGATTCGGAAACAGCACTGAAATAATACCGTTCTCACTTACATTGACACTGGTGGCACCCAGCGGAACATCAATTTGAGGATAGACGCGCAGACCCGAGCCATTAACCAATTCACCTTCTGCGTTGACGCGGAGGGCACCATCGCGGGAGTAGGCAATGGTACCGTCCTGGCGCATGATCTGTATAAAACCATTGCCATTGATGGCCAGATCCAGGCTGTTACCGGTTTCTTCCACATTGCCCTGAGTGAAAGAACGAAACGTGGCAACCGGACGATTTCCCATCCCGACCTGGATCTCACCGGGTTTTTTATTATTTCGGGCGGCATCGTCGTTACCGGATTTGATGGTGTCATAGAGCAGATCCTGAAATTCAACGGCGCTCTTTTTAAAACCGGTTGTATTCACATTCGCCAGATTATTGGCGACCACATCCACATTCATCTGCTGTGCGGCCATACCGAGTGCGGCAGTTCGTAATGCACGGATCATTGGGGGTCCTCCTGAATTAATTTATGTTACACGGCTGATATCGTTGGCAGCCTTGTTCATCACAGAGTCAATGGCACTCATGGCGCGCTGGGAGCTTTCAAACTGCCGCTGGAGCTCAATGAGTTGAACCATCTCCACAATCGGATTCACATTGGAACCTTCCAGTTGCCCCTGCAGAACTGTGCTGGCGGGAGAGGCCGCCGTGGTATAGCCTGAAGGAGCCTTGAACAGGTTGTCGCCGGCCTTTTTCAGACGCGATGGATCGTCTACCTGTACCACTTTTAATTGACCCATAAATTGACTATCAATATAAATCTCACCTGAATCGTTCACCGATATATCACCCGCGGAGAATTCATCCAGGGGCAGGTTGATGCTCCCGCTCATTCCCTGTACGTAATGATTGCTCCCGTTGACTAAAAAACCATCTTCGGACACACTAAAATGACCGTCCCGTGTGAGCGCCTCTCCTGACTCAGTCTCCACCACAAAAAAACCATCCCCCCGGATCGCCAGGTCAAAAGGATTGCCTGTTTGCTGTAGCGGTCCCTGTTTATAACTGGTTTGCACCTGGACTTTTGGGGCTTTTGAATTTTCGGTCAGAATATCAAAAAAAGCTGTTTCCTTCTTAAAGCCGTTCGTACTCACATTCGCGAGATTATTCGCTACAACATCATTTTTATGAATCTGTGCGGTCATGATTTTTTGTAGCATTATCAGGCTGGTATTCATATCCATTTACCTCATTGTGTGCACCTTCTGGGGCAATTCGGGTGCCAAGGACATTTTTTTTAAAAAATCCCCAACCCCTCCTTACATTTATTCGGCACTATATATATGTTATTTATATATTTATGATCCGCTTTTGTCTGTTTCCACACCGTTTTTATTATCCGGGATTTGGTCAATAAATGGGTGAAAAGCGGAAGGAATTCCCGACCGAAACGGAATTATTTTCCGTCGGCTTTACTGCACTTGATTGTGTGATTTTTTAATTAACGGTGTGGACGATTATTCCGCGAGTCGCGTCATTTGGATATCGTCGCAATAATCATCACTTAACGAGGTTTCAATTTTTTTCAACTGATAGGTGATTGATCGAATTCTGTATGCCTGTGCCAGGATGATTTCCAGATGGTCCTTAACTGCTGATTTTCCGTTGATCTGTTTGTCCAGTTTGAGCTGTAATAATTCGGCATTGCCAATGATGGAAGTGAGGGGGTTGTTAATTTCGTGGTTCACGGTGACGGTAATCTCGCCGATGGCGGCCATTCGTTCCGATTCCACCAATTCGGCCTGGGTCTGCTGTAGCTTCTCCAAACTGTCCTGGAGCTCCTGATTACGTGCCTGAAGTTTTTTTCGCAGGAACAGTTGTTCAGCGGCGATGGAAAACTGGTTGGCGATCAGGACGAATTTTTCCAGATCCTCTTCCCGATAAACACCTTCCCGGGAATGACCCAGGTTCATCACTCCCAACAACCTTTCACCCGCCCAGAGCGGGAGTGAAACAAAGGAATTAAAGAGATTCGCCTGGCCTGGCCTGGATTTCCTGAGTGAGGAAAGAATGACCGGTTCCCTTTGATTTGCAATCCATCCCGACAATCCAGGACCGTTGTCAAATGAAACATCACGTATCAGGTCAACAACCGAATCGCCAATTTGGTATTTGTGCTCCAGTTTTCCGCTGGCAGGGTCTTTCAGGAAGAGTGTCGCACAATCAAAAGAGACAGCGGACAGCAGGAGATCAAACAGCGCCCCAAAGAGTTGTTGATCCGATTCCCAGCTTTTTTGCAGGAGGGTCGCCAGGGTGACCAGAGGATTTTTATCGACATATACCATGCGCTGTCTTTTTTTCTCCTTACTTAAACGTCCTAATAGTGATGGTGGATCATCCCAATTAAATCCGTTAGTTGTTTGCGTTCATCGGAATGACCCGTGGGTAGCCGTAGCGTGAATTCGGTCCCTTTACCCGCCCAACTTTTAACGAAGATATCACCCCCCATGGAATCGACAATATTCTTGCAGATTGACAAGCCCATGCCGGTATTGCGCCCATTTTTCTTCGTGGAAAAGAAGGGGTCGAAAATTTTCCGGACGATCTCGTCGGGAATCCCGGCAGCATTGTCGGTGATATGTATTTCAACCCATCGACCATCCCGTGCAAGCGATGAAACATGGACAAACCTGTCTCTCTCCGAATCAGCCAAAACACCATAATCCAAATCGTCAAAGGCATCCCGTACATTTGCTAATAAATTCACTAAAACCTGTTCAATATATAACGGATTAGCCAAGATGTACGGCAAGCTGTCATCTTTATCAACCCGGACCTCAATCTTGCGCTTTTCAAAGTCAGATTGAATCAGATTGACAGCCATATCCACAACGGAATTGACATTCACTGCGGATAACAAATTTTCCTCCGTCTGATGCGAAAATTCGCGCATGGAATCAATGATCTTGGCCATCCGATCAATGAGCTCATACCCATCATGTACCAATTGTTTCTTCTTTTCCGGATGATCAGGCTTCTCAATCTGGTTGTGAAGCATCTCCAGCTTTAAGCGTAAAATGCTCAAAGGTTGACTGATTTCATGCACAAGACCCACAGACAATTCTCCCAATGCCTTCAGCCGGTCGCGCGAAATAGTCGCTAACTGGTGCTGCCGTAGCTCCTTTTCCAGGATTTTCTGTTGGGTGATATCCTTGGCGGTAATAATAATGTACTGGACCCGACCCTTACGGTCCTGCACCAGATTGAAATTGAGATAGACCGGCGTTACCTGGTCACCGGCACGGAAACCGGCCTCAATGTTGTCTAAAACTCCCTTGTTGATGTATTGAACCACGCTGGATATTTGTTGCCCCGGCTCAGGATCATCACTCCAATCCCCCGGACAATCGGTGATGTATCGATCAATGGATTGTCCCACCAATGCTTCGAGGGTCGTGTCCAATAAGCTCAGGGCACTGCGGTTGGCATATTGAATATGACCGATGACATCTGCAATCAGGATGACATCCTGTACACTTTCCAGAATGGCAATCGTGGTTGAATAGTCTTTCAAATCCTGAGCATTCCCAGAATTGCGGGGAGAACGTTTATTGGGGGGCATCGATTCTACATCCTCTGTTCGTGGTCCTGACCGGCGAAATGTCTGTCTGAATTATGATAATTGGTCCGAGGAATCTCATTTATCGCGATCTATCCTCTATGATTTTAAATATGGGAAAGGGATCCATTTCTTGTATGAGGACGGAAACCTCTTTCCGCTCTTCCAGATCCAGATTCGAATAAGCTATGATGTTGTAGCCGTAGATGCGTAGTATACACTTTGTTGGCGTTAATCGCCTGACAATTCTCCCCGGGATTTCCATCCCCTTCCTTAAGCGATTTAAAAGCGGATTCAATGATCCTTTCACGAAAAATCGTAATGGCTCGCCTGTGTCTGTGCGGTGTTGGCCATCCGGTGAGGTCATGATTCATCTCTCTCCTGCATCCAGATCATTAGTCGTGCCTCGTCATAGGTGATGCCCTGTTGCTTCATGGCCAGTCGAATCTCTGCGTCCGGATCTTTTCCCTGCACGGATTCGGAGGAATTAAATGGCATCCGCGGCTCCGATGATGGCGCTCCTGGCATCTCGGGATTCACATCCTTTGACGGTTGCGGATCCTCTACTGTTACCGGTTTGGGCGAAAGATTCTTATCACCGTCCTGACGGCGGGTCAGGCGTACCGCCACCATGATTAATCCGGTTACCAAAACGATGATCAATGCTGCCAGCAACATTGCCTTGAGGAATAACGATTTTCCTCTCAGACCGGCAATATAGGCTGATATCCCCCGTGATTTTGACGGAACTGGTGCGGTGGAGGGAATGACATGGGTTACGCTCGGCTCCACCGGCTTAGGTGATTTCCGGACCGGTGGATTATAAATATTGATGAATATCTGATTCTCATCGTAAGCATAGAGAGGTTGAACCTTTGAAAAACCGGTGGTCTGGACCGCCAGGGACAGGGTTTGTGAATCAGGAAATGTGGCGCTGAATTTCGCCGGATGTTCGCCTCTGAATATGCCCCGGGTTCTCTTCTGCAGGCGACTGGTATCCAGTGGTGCGATGACAAGACTGAATTTTTTACCGCCCGAATCCATGATACATGACACCAGGGGGGGTGGAAGGGTATCCAGGACACCGGTAATCACGATACGCCTGAATCCGGGGAATTCCTCGGATGATATCCCTGCTTGGATTTGACCCATGAGAGGGAGTGTTGCAACAAGGAGAAAAATCAATCCTATCCAGATCGACAGGCTCCATCGATGGAGGCAATGGTTTCCGGTGTCAGATTTTGACATCAACATGTTGTCCCTTTTTCTTCTTCGGCGCATTTTCATCGGTCTCCTCGCTGGACTTTATCACCGCTCCACCCTCACTGGCTTCAAAGGCATCTTCCTGTAAATTATTGTCGGGGTGTGAAGTATCATGTTGGGGTGAATTTGAGTCTTCCCGCTCTTTCGGGCTCTTCTTACTCTTTGAATCACTGGTATCCTTACCCTGTTTTGCCTGATTACGCTCACCACCCCGTGATGGTTTTCCTATCGACTGAATGGAATTTGATGCGGATAAGGGGGGTGTGTTTCCAAGCTCGGATGACATGCCGTCACGCCTTTATTTCCGGGTGGGTGCCAAATTTTTCTTCAGCTCCCCCAGGGTCTCCTTGAGGAGCTGGGAAATCCGGGATTCTGACACGCCAAGTACACGTCCAATATCAATCAATGTTAATTCTTCATAGTAATAAAGTGCCAGAATCAAACGATTTCTCTCCGGTAACCTGGCGATTAGCTGTTTTAATTCTTCTTTTAATCCCATGGCAATGAATTCCTCTTCAGGTGAAAGCTGATCTTCATCAACGACCAGATCTTTCCGTACAACCGTCTCTGTTTCATCTTTAAATATTTCATCATCGAGCGAAACGGATTGTTGCTGCCAAATCAGCATCCGTATCGATTCATAATCCCGGGCGGTGAGACCCATTTTTTCCTGAACTTCCGCATGGGTCGGTTCACGCCCCAGCTCGTTGCTTAAGGATTCCTGGGTATCCAATAAAATTCTAACCTGTTTGGATTGGGAGCGGGTAAGGACACCCGTTTTTCGTACGGCATCAATAATTTCACCCTGGATTCTGAGATAAGCAAAGGTCTTGAACGTGGTGTGATGCCCCGCTTGATATCTTTCGAGCGCGTCCAGTAATCCCAGGATGCCCGAATGATACATGTCCTCCATCTGAAGGGCACCGGTTTGTGGCAGATGAATCCGCTTAATAATGTGTTTCACTAACGGCAGAAAGGCCCGCACGGCCTGGTCTTTGGTTTCACTGGTTGGATTGGCGAGATAAGCTTTCACCCATGCTTCACCATCCAATTCCTGCCGGCCGGCAATCACGCTTGGCCGGCCACCCGATTCCACTGCAGAATCTGCAGCCTGTTGAAAATATGCGGAGCGGTGTTTCACGATTCAGATCAATCCTTTATTTTTTCACGGGTAACGAACATGCCCAACTGAAAAAGCTGACCGGCAATAAAAAATGCGAAGAGAACGCCAACGAACACCACGCCAGTGCGAACCAAGCTGGTCCATAAAGAAATTCCGCCGAGGAGACAGGCTATCAGCGCGACCATCGCGACCAGGCTCGCGATACGATAAATCACCTTCATACTTCACCACCGCCGATCTGAAAATCCCGGTACTTGTACACTCCCTCGAAAAGGTTGGTTCGCCGGGATTGGGATCCGTTGGATGCCTCCATGATCTTGCGTGTTATAAACCGGATGGCTTTGGCTGGTGGAGAATTCGGGTCGGTCTGCAGGAGGGGTTGTTGATTTCTCACGGCCCAGGCGATGCGTGAATCTTGAAGGATCGATCCGATATATATTAGCGAATGGGAGAGGAAACGCTGGGTCATGAGATTCATTTTGTGATAGATGGTCTGACCCTCATTTTCATTTGCCACCATGTTCAGCACCAGCATGACGGCAGCGTCCGATCGATTCCGCGTAATTAATTTAATCATCCCATAGGCATCGGTGAGAGAGGCCGGGTCCGGCGTGGCAACAACAATGCTTTTATCGGCACTGAATACAAAGGATAAAACCTGAGTGGAAATTCCGGCTGCTGTATCCACCAGCACAATGTCATAGTTCTGCTGAAACCTGGAGTAGGAAGAAATGATATCCCGGAAAACATTCTGCTTTGTCTCCAATAGATCAACGACCGCCGAAGCTGCCGGTAAAATGTCAAAATCTCCCGGAGCACGAAAAATGATCTCCTTCAGGGTTTTGGTACCCTCCAAGACATCCGCTATGGTGAATTTCGTGCGAATTCCCATGAGCAGGTCCACATTCCCCAGGTGGATATCCGCATCAATAAGCAGAACCCGGTATCCCATTCTCGCCAGGACACTGGCCATGTTTACGGAAAGATTGGTTTTCCCCACACCACCCTTGCCGCTTGTGACTGCCCACACTTCCGGACGAATCCGGTCAACAGCTCTGGTGCCGGTGCTTGAATTAATGGACATTTGATTCACGCAAATTTCCATAACCACTTTTGTGTTGCTTCAGGTTCAGGTTGAGTGTTCTGTTTCATTAATGATCTCCTGGTCAGTAAATAATTGAAGTTTGAAGGGTTTATATCGCCCGGTCACCTCTTGACCATCACAGGCAAAAACCACCGGCAACGACAAGGTCTTTGAAAGGGAAATAACCTTGCCCGGACGAGTGGTTTCATCAAATTTTGTCGCGATCATACCGGTAGGTTTTAGAACGGAGAATCGTTCTCCACTTGCATACATATCCTCCAGGTCAGAACGCATATCAAAAACCACGTAGGATTCTGTCGGCTGAATGATCTGTAGCATGTGTCTCAGATTTCTTATGTAGTTGGGAAAGTTGGGGCTTCGTCCCGGGGTATCCACTAATATCACCTGCTTGTCACTCCAAAGGTTTAACAACTCCGATAGTGATTCCTCATCGGTAACGGTTGCTTCGGCAATCCCTGTAAGACGACAAAATGTATTCAATGCCTTTCCGGCACCCATCCCATATGCATCCAATGAGAGAATACCGATGGAATCAATAGGCGCCATGGCCGGGTGCAGCGCAATTTTCATCAGGGTTGTGGTCTTACCCACTCCGGGAGATCCAACAAAGGACAGAACACGCTGTCCTTCTCCCAACAGTATATCCGTCACGCGTTCATGCGGGGTGAAGGGGAAAACTTCTCGCCGGAGTGCCTGCCGGATATCAGCCGGATCAGGCTCCCGCCGATCACGAAATTCCGTCTGAACCATCCCGATGAATTCCAAAGCATCCTTCTGATCCATCCCCAGCCGGGTCATATTTTCAAACATGCCCGCGTAAGCACCTTGCAGGTTGGGTTGTACTATCCGGGCCAGTAGTCCGTGAAGATCATGGATCTGGCCGCGAAGCAACTCTACTTCAACCCTGGATTCCGGTTCCGGGCTTACCGGACGGACAGGCTCATTCTCTAAACTGGCTTTAAAAAAGGGGTGAAACGACTGATTTTCCCGGGTGACTTCCGGGATATCAGCACCGGCCTTTTCCTGTGTAGGCCATTGATAGGCATCCATTGCCTGTCTGCGCTGGGCGGCCTGTTTTGAATCAAACCCTACGGTTATCCGGGTGGTGTGATTTTCATCGTAATCGGGATCCCGTGGTGATAGCGTCTGGGTCTCCAACAGCACAATGTCGTTTCCAAAAATGGACTTGGCCCGGGCCATGGCATCGTGCAGGGACCGACCCATAATTTGCTCATACTGCATGGGGCATCTCCACCATTCCAACCGACTTTAAATTGGTATCCGCAGTCAGTTCAGAGTAGGACAGGATAAACAGTCCGGGCAAGACCGGTTCGATAAGTTTTCGGAAATGACGGCGAATCTGCGGTGATACCAAAACGATGGGCTTACTACCCGAAGCCACGATTTTTTCCACCTTTTCCGCCAGTGACTCAAAAAGTTTATTCAATTGCTGGGGTGATAACCCCAGATTTTTTAACTGTCCATTAGACTTTTTAACCGCGTCGGCAACCGCATCTTCCAGCCGTGGATCCAGGGTCGTCACCATGATTTGACCATTGCCACCAAAATAGGCCGTGATCGTTTCTGACAGGGCGGAACGAACATATTCAGTCAGCAGTTCCGGATCTTTGGTGAACGGTACATAGTCAGCGATAGCCTCCAGAATCGTCACCAGGTTGCGAATAGGAATCTTTTCCCTCAGAAGATTTTTTAATATCTGTGAGATAACACCCAGTGATACCATTTCGGGAACCAGACCGTCGACTACGGCTGTGTGACTTTCTTTCAGATGATCCAGCATGTGCCGTGTTTCCTGGCGATTGATAAACCGAAACGATTGGTTTTTCAAGACTTCCATGAGATGCGTGGCAATCACTGCCGGAGGTTCCACCACCGTATTGCCGGCCAATTCCGCCTGCTCCCGAACAGTTTCTGAAATCCATTTTGCCGGGAGTCCGAACGTGGGTTCAATGGTATCGACTCCCTCGAACGCCTCGTCTTCACCCGTATTGAGCAACAGATAGGAATTCATCATGACTTCGCCACGCGTCACCTCCACCCCGTAGAGCTTGAAGATGTATTCATTGGATCGAAGCTGAATATTGTCCCGAATCCGAATTGGCGGAATGATCACACCTAATTCAAGCGCCAGACTTCTGCGAATCGTTGTAATCCGATTGAGAAGATTCCCCCCCTGACCGGCATCCACCAGCGGTATCAGGCTATACCCGATCTCAATTTCAAAGGCATCGGGGTGGATCAGTTCCTCGATTTTCTCCTCCTGAACCTGCTCCACAGCTTCTTCCCCGGCCTGATCCATGAGGAGCTGTTGTTTTTGACTGTTCTCCATAGCGTAACCACCCACACCCAACGCACCGGCAATCAGGGCAAATGGAATGAAGGGCATCCCCGGAATAATTCCCATACCACCCAAGATCACCGCACTTACAATAACAGCACGGGGCTGTTTAGAAATCTGATTGGTGATATCAGAGCCCAGATTGGATTCGGAGGTCGCGCGGGTAATGATGATACCGGCGGATGTTGAGATAATAAGGGCTGGAATTTGTGCCAGTAAGCCATCGCCAATTGTGAGCAGCATATAAATACTGGCGGCTTCGGAGAGTGGTAACCCGCGCTGCATCACCCCGATTGTCAATCCACCAACAATATTGACCAGTGTGATGAGTAGACCGGCGATGGCATCACCACGGACAAATTTCGCGGCACCGTCCATGGCACCATAGAAATCGGCTTCTCTGGAAATTTCGGAACGCCGGGCCTGGGCGTCACGATCATCGATGAGTCCGGCATTCAGGTCGGCATCGATGGCCATCTGTTTACCCGGTAAAGCATCCAGGGTAAACCGGGCAGATACCTCGGCAATTCGGGTGGAGCCTTTGGTGATGACCACAAAGTTGATAATAACCAGAATGATGAAAATGACAGCACCAACAACGTAATTCCCCTGTACGACAAATCCCCCGAAGGTCTCAATAATTTCACCTGCATAACTGCGGCTCAGGATCAATCGCGTGGTGGCCACATTAAGTGAGAGACGAAAAAGCGTAATAATTAAAAGCAGACCCGGAAATACAGAGAACTCCAGCGGCCGGTAGATATAGAGCGATACAAATAAAATAATGAGTGCGCTCATGAGGTTCATGGCCAACAGAGCATCCATCATAAATGAGGGCAGGGGCAGCACCATGACACCCAGGATCAATACAATCCCGCCGGCCAGAACAAGGTTGCTGTTCTTGGACAGTTGAGTCAATTCGCGGGTTGTATCTTCAATACTCATTTATTCGGCACGCGATCAGGCAAAATTCACCTTCCCCTGTTTCATTCGATAAACCTGGGCCAGGACCTCAGCCACAATCTGATAAAATTCCACCGGAATCTCTCCGCCCACCTCGGTTGTTACAAACAGGTGGCGGGCCAGGGGTTTATTCTGAATGACCGGAATATTGTGTTCATTGGCAATGGCAATAATACGCTGGGCAATTTTGCGCTTTCCTTTGGCGACAACGATGGGAGCACCCTCCGTCGTGATGGATTGATAACTCAGCGCAATGGCTATATGGGTTGGATTGGTAACCACCACGGCGGCTTCAGGCACGGCATCCATCATCCGTCTCCGGGCGGAAGCCCGCATCATGGACCGCATCTTCCCTTTAGTCTCGCCGCTGCCTTCGTATTGCTTTGTTTCGTCTTTCACTTCCTGCTTGGTCATGCGAAGATTTTTCTGGTAATCATATTTCTGATATAGAAAATCCGCTACAGCCAGGACGGCCAGGGCCAATCCAATTTTCAAGGCCATTTCAAAAATGACTTCTCCAAAGAAAAACAAAGCCTTATCGATGGTAAGGTGAGAAAGGTGGATAAAGGCATCCAAATGTTTATTAATGACCAAGTAAGCCAGCCAGGCAACAATGCCCAGCTTGACAAAACCTTTAACCGTTTCAACCAGTGACCGGGTGGAGAAAATCCGCTTAAATCCGGCGGCAGGGTTGATCTTTGACCAGGCTGGAATCAGTGCTTTGGAGGCAAAATTTATCCCGACCTGGCTGATATTCGCCAGCACACCCCCAACAACAATGAGCAGAAATAACGGCAGAACCACCTTTTGGAGGAGAGCGAACATGGCGCTGGTTTGATTCATAATCCGCTCGGTATTTCCGTCGATAAAGCGGATCTGCTGGTAGGTCTGACGCATAAAACCATTGAGACCTTCCAAAGCACCCGCGCTGACAAAATAGAGTGCGGTGATTCCCATCAGCAGAACGACGGCAGAGTTAAACTCCGCGCTCTTTGCCACATTTCCCTTCTCCCGAGCCTCTTCCAGCTTTTTAGGGGATGCCGGTTCCGTCTTATCCGATACGGGTTTCTCAGCCAAAGCTCAGACTCCTCCCAACTGTCTTGCCATTGTTCCGATGTACACATACATCTCGTGAAACAGGCTGTCAAACAGGGATTGAAAAATATCTACTGAAATAATCATGACGATAAAACCGATGCCAATTTTCAAGGGCAGAGTCACAAAAAAGACGTTCATCTGGGGCATGACCCGGGCCAGGAAGGCAAAAGCGGTATCGAGTAACAGCAGAAAGATCATTGCAGGCAAACTCAGCTTTACAGCATAGATCAGCGACTTGGACATAACCCTCACTACGGTTTCTCCAGCGGCGGCCGGAAAAGCCCCCTGCCCCAGTGGCAACAGATTAAAATTATCATAGAGAGTGACCACCAACATGTGATGCGTATTGGTGACAAACAGAAGTGACACCATGATCAAAAACCAGAATTGGCTGTAAATAGGTTGTTGCTGCTGACTGCTGGGATCCATCACATTGGCGATGGCCATGCCGAGCTGGCGGGCGATGAGACCGCCGGCCATACTGAACGATTCAAAGAGAATATTGGCGCCCACCCCGATCAACATGCCAAAGAGAATTTCCCGCCCAACCAACAAAAAGAGCGCGAGTGGTTGAATGATTCCCAGGTTCGGTTCCGGTAGGATCGATACCAGCACAAAACTGAGCACGACGGCAAAAAGAATACGCACCTGATTGGGGATCAGGGACGCGCTTAACACCGGCATTGTCATCAACATGGCTGATATCCGGGCAAAGATCAACATGAACTGGGGAATGCTCTGATAATATTGCTGGATCAGATCCATCGTGCTAGGGTTGGACTCCAATAGTCGCAATCTGGTTGAATATTTCCTGGGTGAAGGAAATCAACACATCCAGGAACCAGGGTGTGAGAATCATCAATATCAAGCCCACCACTGTGATCTTGGGGATGAAAGTGAGGGTCATCTCCTGGATTGAGGTTACCGCCTGGAAAATTCCCACCAGCAAACCAACGGTGAGACCGGCTCCCAATATGGGTGCCAGGACATAGACGGTGGTTTTCAGTGTTTCTTTACTGATATACAGTACAAAATCTACAGTCATTTTAAACAAATCCTTTTACCAGCGACTCCATGATCAGATACCAACCGTCCACCAGAACGAACAGTAAAATCTTAAAAGGCATGGAAATCATGATTGGAGGGAGCATCATCATACCCATGGAGAGCAGCAGGCTCGCCACGATCATGTCAATCACCAACATGGGCAGGTAGAGTAAAAACCCAATCTGGAATGACGTTTTCAATTCACTGATGATGAATGCGGGAATAATGGTCGTGATCGGCAAATCGTCAACCGATTCGGGTTTTGCTTCACCTGAAAGATCAACGAACAATCCAAGATCCTTCTCCCGCGTATGGTTCAGCATGAATACGGCAATGGGCTTTCTGGCTTTTTGGAGTGCCTCTTTCTGGGTGATCTCCTCTTCCATTAATGGCTGCCAGGCATTTTCATAAACGTCATTGAACACCGGTTTCATAATGAAAAAGGTGATAAATAAGGCAAGGCTCACCAGGACCTGATTGGATGGCGTGCTCTGGGCCGCCAGTGCGGCTCGCAAAAAGTGAAACACCACAATCAGCCGGGTGAACGAGGTCATCATGATTAAAATCGATGGTGCCAGAGAGAGAACGGTCAGCAGTGCCAGGATTTGGATGGAGAGAGAAAATTCTCCCGGCTCTGTCGCTTCACCTACACTCAAATTCAATGAGGGAAGAGTTGACTGCGCGGAGAGCAGAGCAGGTACGATCAACAGCAACAGGAATAGAATCCACCTGGTGCGTGTCTGTCTTCGCTCCGGCTTCTGCAATGTTTGAATCATCTAGCCCCGGTATTTCTGGGTAAGTTGCTGGACAATGTCAGCGAATTGAGGAGCGGTCTCAGCCGCTGAATCGAGGCCACCCGATGCCAAATCCAACTCTTTTTCAGAAAGGGTTGTAAGCAACCCGATATTTTGTTCGGTGACCCCCAGCAACATAATTTTTTCACCAACTTTCACGGCCGCCACGGATTGTTTGGGTCCTAAAAAGCGACGCCCGATCACCTCCATGGGCAGAGCGGCCTGTCCGGTCGTTCCCTTGCGCGTTTTGAGCCATTTTGTCACCCACCAGAATGCGGCAACCAGTAAAATGATAAAGGCCAAAACCCGCATGATATATTGGGAATATTGACTGACTCCGGAATCCCGGGCTGGCGTACTCGCTGATTGTCCGCTGTGTTTTTCAAGACTCACCAACTGGTTGGTGAAAATTGTCACGCTGTCCGTGGCGGATGACGCAGCCTTCGCGGGTGAGGGGGAGACCTTCGTATCCGGTAACAACATGACCACTCCATACACGGCCACCAATGCGAAAAAGATTGAGATCAGATTGAATCGACTTGGCTTTTTACCACCCGGCAGGGTTTCGTTGGATTCAGATATCAGAGTTGAAGGATTTTTCATGATACCAGACCGGTCAGGCGTTCTTTGGGTCCAACGAGTTGTGTGATCCGGATACCGAACCGATCGTCCACTACAACCACTTCTCCTTCAGCCAGTTTTTTATCGCCGATGAAAATGCTCAGAGGTTCTCCGGCGGACCGGTCCAACTCAACCAGGGAGCCCTTGCCCAGCTTCAGCAAGTCCTGTATTTTCATCCGTTTACGACCGAGCTCCACATAGACTTCCAGCTCCACGTCCAGCAGCATGTCAATATTTCGGGATTTGCCATTGGAACCGTTCGTACCGCTTATGGTATCGAATTCCGCTTGATGAACATCCACGATAGAGCCCGGATCCACGTCCTCATCGTCTGTCCCTTTCGGTTCCGGCTCGGGAGAGGCCTGGGAATCATCACCCGGTGCTGATTCCTCATCGGCATCCACCGGGTCGAAACCCTGAACGAAATGGTGAAGGGTATAAGTCTCCCCGGCAACCTCCAGGCTGTACGTCATCACCTCCCCGTCGTCCCCGGTAACCAATTCTGATAATTCGTCTTCACCCGCTACATTTTTTATGGACACATTTTCAAACTGAAATTGTCGGTCGGTGCCATCAACCGCTGCCTGCAATTGACCTAGTATCTGATTCGTGCCCTCCTGCAATCCTTCAATAACCTCCTCACTTACTGCTTCAGGTGGCTCCATTCCCAGCATCCAGCCACTTAGGTTTAAAGCCAATGGCGTGGGTATGGTTATGTTATTCACCACGGAAGACTCAGCGCCGGCTTTGAGGCTTACCACAATGCATGGGAATTCCTGACTGGCGACCTGGGATTTGATCTCTTCGGCGAAATCACCATCCGCAAGTTTGAATTCCTGCTGGAAGAGCTGAGTCAGTGCTTCGGTAAAAACGGGTTGAAATTGCCGAATGGCTTCCCGAATCAGTTGTTCTTTATTTTTCACTGTCATTACCTTTTTCTCCTTCGATAATGTCATGAATCAGGATGGAATACTGCCCGCTTGAGATTCCCACGCTGCCGTGAAATACTTCCCTGTTCATGAGATATACAGAAACATCCTGTTCTATATGCGTACCGGTGCAAATCACATCACCCACACACAGGTTCAGAACATCATTAATTGTCATGGCGACATTCCCCAAACGCGCTTGCAAGTACACCTGGGTTCGGTGAAGATTTTGAACCATGAGTGATCGGTCTTCACGTGATCCACGATGAGCACCAAAGAGGATTTTTTCCTGAATTTCCGGCAAGCTCATGATATTGGAAATCCAGATATAGGGCATGCAGATGTTCAGCATGCTGGTATTTCCATGAACTTTGATCTCAACCGAGATAACCACCACCGGCTCGGAACCGGGAACGATCTGCACGAATTCAGGATTGCTCTCAAACCGATGGATGTCACATTTGAGCTTTTTCATCTCCGCCCAATTATCCTGGAGTTCCCCTGCAAACCGATCGACGATGCGGCGCATGACCCGTTGTTCAATTTGGGAAATGGGACGGGAAATAGGTTGGAAGGTTCCTTGCCCGCCAAACAGCCGCTCTACAGAGAAAGCGACCAGACGGGGATCAATTTCCAGAATGAATTGGGTGTAAGGCTCATCGATCACCCCCATATAGATTGCGGCCGGAGTCGTAATCGACATCATGAATTCGCTGTACATGATTTGGTCGATTGCCAATAGCTTCATATCCACGATCATTCGCAGTTGAGCGGAAAGAAAAACACTGAAATTCCGGATAAGCCCTTCGTGTATGGATTCCAATAACCGGAGTTGCTCTTTGGGCACCAGATTGGGATGCTTAAAATCATAAAGGGCAATTTCCCCATCACTTTTGGCCGGATTTTTCGAATTTTTTTCTGACGAAGAAACCTTGGTCAACAGGGCATCAATTTCCGCCTGGCTCAGTATCTTTGCCATGTTCGCGTCTATCTATATCCCGTGCAGCGGGTTAATCATGTTCAGAACCTTTTATTGCAGGATCAATTCGATGTAATAAAGACTGTCAATGTCAGCCTGTTTGAGCAACGCATTGATCATTTCGGTTATCTCCCGGCGGGATTTTTCCTGAAAAACGATATCCAGCATCTGATCGGCGGTATGCCGGCGGAAATACCGGATAAGCGCATCCCTTATCTGAGGATCCCGCGCTTTTAATTCCGTCTCCAGATTCTTGTGGGTGAACTCAACCGCCAAACCGGCAACGACAAAGCGTGATCCGTTTGAGTAAAGCGGATTGACGGAGATACTCTTCATGATATAGACCTGACCCATGGGAGCTCTTTCCGTTTCACCTTCTTTAGTCTCCTTCTGGGCTTTGATCTTGAATTTAGTGTAATTCGGCATGAGGATGTATTTGGTAAGGCCAAAAGCGGCGCCACCCATGACAATGAGCAACAGAACCAAAAAGAAAATTCTCAATACCCTGGAAAGCATTGAGCGGGCGGGAGCCTCCGATTCTGTCTCAGTCTCAGGATTTGTTCCTGGTGATTTTTTTTCTTCTGCCGACAATTCTCAAATTCCTCCGGGTTGTTGCAATCTTAGCGTGGTTTTTTTCCTTCAGAACAGCACCATTTTATCGGTGGTGCCGGGAAAATCTCAAATCCCATGCCATTGAAAGGGGTGGGAATTTTCATCCATACGCGAATGTGCTACGTCAGGGATACAGGAAAGTAAAATTGTTCCCGTCTTTAAAATTACATCCAGGCGACACCAGACTTAGCCTATTTATTATTAATATCTTATAGGAATTTATTTTGGATATAATTCCGGAATAAATCATCGATTAATCGGTGATTTATTTTAAATAAAAATTTTTTTGGCGTGGGCAGAAAGCCAGATTGGCTCTCGTGATAGGGTGTGTTTTGTTCCGGGTAAGGAAATATTTTCCGTCAAGGTGATCTCACTGTCTCCATGGCCGGATCAGGAGGATTTCTCCCGGGTTCCGACTTGGGAGAAGGGAGCCCCACGGGTAAACCCATGTTATCCATTACAAGACCCGCCTCCCCGTGTAAGCCCGGGTTTTTCGCGAAGGAATATGAATTTGAACGGTCCTTTTCTGTATCAACGCTTTTTTTATCAAATCACGCCTGGGTTCAATACTTCACACAGCGCTAAGCGGAGCCAAGCGGGGATGTTTGTAGAGATTTTTTTTAACCGCGATAACTGAGAGATGTAATGACACAATGAAATGAAAATTGGAGTCCCCTGATTGCAGAAGGACAACGTTCCAGATGAACCTATTTCCAGGTCACTTCAAACTCGACCCGGCGGTTGATCTGACGATTTTCGGGGGAATTATTTGGCATGAGTGGTGAATATTCACCGTACCCCGCAGCCACTAGAATTCGCGGATCAATGCCATTATAATCAATCAGATACCGAACGACTTCCACGGCGCGAGTACTTGACAATTCCCAGTTGGATGGAAATTTTTCAGTGTGAATAGGGATATTATCCGTATGACCCGAAACCAGAATTCGTTCGGCATCATTTTCCAGGGATTCCGCTAAAATATCCAAAATCGGTTTGGCCGAATCCAGAATTTTGGTTTTGCCTACATCGAACAGGACGCGGTCCCCCATTCGAATCGTAACACCATTCTCGGTGCCGGTCACCGAAACATCGTTCTGCATCCCCATCGCTTCCATTTTCTGATTCAATTCTCTGACCCGCTTTGCCCCGGGTTTTTGGTTCAAAAGATCGTATACCTGTGGCTTCTGGGCGTCCCGGAAAAAGGGGATTTTTTGATTTTCAAGTGCACCCAAAACGCCGCGCAGTGAAGAGGTTGCTATCTCAAACTTGTTGGCATCGACCTTGGCAAAGGATAAGAGCAGTACAAAGAATGTCAGAATCAGGGTCACCATGTCGCCAAAGGTCACCATCCAATTCGGCGCGGCATTCAGAGGATCTTTCTTTTCCTCCTGATTCAGCAACTTGAATTTGGATTTCATGGACTGACCGGTTTCGACATGATGGAAGTTTTCAAGATTACTTCTTTGATGCCACCCGATTTTTGGGCGGCAGGTAATTCATCAATTTTTTCTCAATCGTATTGGGATGTTCACCATTCTGAATCGCCAGAACGCCTTCACTAATCATCTGTTTGCGTACAATTTCTTCGTTGGTGCGATTTTTCAGTTTACCCGCGATGGGCAGAAAGAGCAGATTCGCCAGGAATGACCCATAAAAAGTTGTGATGAGCGCGATGGCCATCCCTTCACCAATATTGGACGGATCGTCCAGATTCTTGAGCATGGAAATCAGTCCGATAAGGGTTCCCAACAGACCAAACGCCGGGGCGTAAGCACCCAGGCTGAGGAATATCTGTTGTCCACGGGCGTGGCGCACCATCAGATAGTTTAATTCCGTTTCCATTACATCGCGAATCGTATCCGGTTCGGCTCCGTCCACGGCTAGTTCCAGTCCGATTCGCATGAATTTGTCCTTGATGTTGGACAGCTCCCGGTCAATAGCCAGAATTCCTTCCCGGCGGGCAAGCAGAGAGAGGTTTGTAAATTGCCTGACAACCTCCATATCATCGGTTTTTCGCCAGGCAAAGGCTTTTCGTACAACGCCCAATACACCCAGCACCTCTTTCGAGGTAAAATTGACCAATGTGGCTGCTGTCGCTCCACCCATCACAATCATCATGGATGGAATATGAACGAACGTTTCCAAATTACCACCGGCTACGATGGTGCTCCACACTAAAAATAAGCCGGAAAGAATCCCTAAAATTGTTGCCAGATCCATGGGTTAGGTCAGCTCCGTATAGGCAAGGCTGCACGGGTTTTTAGACCGGTGCAGCCTTCCGGGGTTTGGAGAGTGAGAGAGCTCTTCAGACACCTGAAACGCATCCTGAATCCTGCTCTCATGATACATTCAACATCGGGGATTTACCCCCTCCATTATTTCAAGTCCTACTCATAGCCGAATTTTCGTCTCGTTTCATATCTACCTGCGAATTGCAGAAAAGACGGAACCGGGACCTTTAATAAAACCAACTATGCTGTCTACACAGCGGACCAGCTTACCGGCCAAACCGTGTGGTTTCTTCCAGGATTTGATCCAGGGTGCTCACAATTCGCGAAGCAGCCTGATACCCTTTCTGGGCATCAATCATCTGGATAAACTCATCCGCCAAATCCACATTGGATACTTCCAGGTTTCCAGACAGGATTTCCGAATCCTGACTAAAGGCACTGGTAATGCTGGCTTTTCCACTGAAGTTGGTGGGCACGAAATTACTGGCGCCAACCTTTTCCAGATTGGTGGGATCATCGAATGTCGCCATCGCCAATAAGGCAAGCCGCTTGACCACACCGTTGGAGAAGGATCCAATGATATATCCCTGTTTATCCACACGGATTCCATCCAGTTTACCACTGGCTTGTCCATCCTGTTTCTTAGCTGAAACGGATGTCACATCATCATACTGAGTCAGAGGCGACAATCCTTCGGCACCACCAAAATTAACGATGACCGACAACGGCATTGACCCATTACCCGGATCGATCTCCAAAAAGCCTGATCCATCATCAAAGGTATTGGTGACAAACTGTCCGTTGGTGTCAAAGCTGATGGTCCCGGAAGCACCGGCCGTGATAGATTCATTTCCATCGGATGTGATTTCCCAGGCCCATTCACGATTGTTGGCGGTCTTGGTAAACTCAACGGTAAGTTGATGCGCTGTTCCGAAACTGTCATAAATGACAATCGACGTGGTTGCTTTGGGTGTATAACCCAAAATCGAATTGGCGAAAGCCGGGATTGTGATGGCACCTGTATTTCCGGCACCCGCACTAATATCAAGCGTCGATTGGCTATCACCGCCGGTGCTGTCTGTCAACATGATCTTACCCTCTTCCAACGTGGCCGTTGCTACACCGGAAAAGGCGGTGTTGATGACTGTCAGAACATCGCCCATTGTGGTTCCGTCATTCCCGGCACCATAGGTGAAGGTTGCCGTGATGTCATTTCCTTCATGATCGGTACCGGAAATTTCCAGCGTGTCCCCATCAACCAGAGGTGTTGTGGTTTGTACCAGATCATTTAATTCATCACCCACACTGGCGTTGAGCACCTCGCCCCCGCTGTTAACGCGGAATGCATCCGTTGTTGTGATGACATTCGAAATGGCCGAAAGGCCGGCGTTCAGGTTACCACTGACCCAGATATTCCGGGTTGCAATGGCATTAACGGTCATCTCCGGGTCCAACACGATATCTTCTATGCCACCCAAATCCGGAGTCGCATCTTTGAGTGAGCTGGATTGATCATCGATGATCTCATCCATTAGCCAGCCCTGAACCACATCGCGGTTCTGGGTGATAAACTGACCACTTTCATCGAAATAGAACGCACCTGCCCGGGTGAACTGCTGATCACTGCCACTTTGAACGACAAAAAATGCCCGCCCGTCAACAGCCAGATCCGTGGGGCTGTTTGTTGCCGAGAATTTCCCTTGTTCGAATGGTGTATAAACCATACCCAGGGTTTGTCCCAGGGTTTCCAGAAAAGTCATCCGGCTGGCTTTAAAACCAATGGTGTTAATGTTGGCGATGTTATTACTGATCACCTCCAACCGGCGACGCTGATTTTGAAGGCTGGATAATACAGACGTAAAAGCCGCGCCTACTCCTGAACCTTCATTTCTTTCCATACCAGACATATTGTCCTCCTGTTTTTCCACGTCTATCATTCAGTGGAATGGGGACCTCCCGTAAGGGACCGGTCCTGTTGTTTGTGTTCTTCTTTTTGTCAATAAGGCTCGCGGATTGAATCCCTTTTAAAGAGCCTCGGTTACCCGGTGTCAACCTTGTCAAATCCATATCTCTACAGAAAGGCGACACTGTCGATATTGGTGAATACATTGTCACGAACCGTCTGCATATCCATCGCGGTTACAACGGTCCGGTTTTTTACACTCACGATGTAAGCGTTGTCATCCATCAGGAGCAGAGAACTCTGTGCCCCCTTGTCTACCATTTTTTTAACACCAGATTCCAATCGGCTGACTTCATGGGAACTAAGCATAATTCCCCGGTCATCCAGGCGACGAACCGCGTGGGCGGAAAATTTCAACCCCTCAGTCTCCTTGATTTTCGTGTCTAAAACCTGGGAGAAAGGGGTGACATCCTTCGCCGCATTTCCCGCCTTACCCGCACCGGGATGACCCTGATGCTGGATGGAATGCGTCGGATCAAAGCCGGAAGTTGGCTGAGTCAGGCGTTGGATTTGAAAATCACCGGCCTTCATAATCAGAATCTCCTTTCATTCAGGACTCCAATTCTCCCTGGGTGATTTCGATGATTTGTGAGAAAGGGATATCTACACCATTCACAACCAACATGGTATTTCCGCCTTCATACCGTACACCGGTAATGCGGCCGGATGTGAATGTGTCAACACTGATGGGCGCGTCATTTTCACCAAAAGCCTCCACTTCAAAAGTGTAGCTCCCTGCAGCCATCTGTTGACCGTCGCCGTCCTGACCGTCCCATTCGACGGACTGATCGCCGGCGATGTAGTTTTTCAGATCGATTGTTCTGATAACCTTACCGGCTTCGTTTTTGATATTGACCTTCAGATGGTCTGCATCCGAGACCAGCCGAAACGCCAACGTGGTATCACCGGAACCACTGTAGGCCACCGTGTCTCCCACCGCCTTCACCGATTTGCCGATAAAGTTGGCAGACATGGTATTGTTGATCGCCTGGGTTAACATCATATCAATCTGAATACCCTGCTCCAGATTATCGTTTACAGCACGGAGCTCCTCCAATGAGGAGAATTCCGCCAATTGACTGGCAAAATCCTGATCCTCCATAGGATTCAACGGATCCTGGTGCTTCATCTGCTCAATAAGCAGGCGCAGAAAGTCATCCCGTCCCATTCCCGTGGGATTGAACATACTTTGGGCTGATCCCGCATTGGAGCTGCCGTTGTTTACATTTGTTACTTCCATAAGGATTACTCCTCCTTTTCTCAGGCCGTGATTTCCATCGTGTTATAACCAAAATCGCGGCTGGATTTACCGGGCTGGGAATATTCCCGGACAACCGAGCCGGATCCATTCCCCGTTCTACGGGGTGTTCCGGCTTCATGACGCCCATCCGAATCGGCGTGAGCGCCAAAATTTTTCTGAAAATTTTGATCCTGATTGCCCTGCGTCTGCTTATCGGCGCCACCCTCCCAGGGCAACCGCACATCGATATTTTGGACCACAATGCCTTTCCGCTCCAAATTGGCCAGGAGCGCGGGCAGACTACCGCGAACTGCGTCCCTGGTCGATTCGTTTTCCACAATTATAGTGACTGCGCGGTTTCCGGTATCATGACTCAGTTGAATATTCAATGTCCCCCAACTCCCGGACTTCACCTGCATCTGCTGCATCCCGGGCTGTTGCTGGATCCGTCCTTCCAGCATGGAAAGGACACGGTGAACCATCTGGGGAAGAATTGTTGCCGGCTCACGCGATCCGGCAGATGACGGTGTGCTCTGATGGATCGATGGATCAACCCGGTCGGGTGCCAGTCCGGTGTCACCATCGCCGGTTTTTGTTGTTGTGATGGTGGTCGATACTTGTGATTCTGACGGGGTGAGATGTGGCGGTTGGGCGCTTTTCACGGATTCATGATCCGCAGGTTGTGTGTCAACTTTCACCTGATCACCCTTTTGAATCGTAGGTACTGGCCCCTCCGGCTTTGTCGGTACTCCCGGAACATTCTGACTGGCTTGTTGCGACCGGGTCGTGGCGGTGTGAACGACCGGCCGTATGATCTTACCAATTTCCGGATTTACGGATGATGCCTTTGGTGGATCACTTGATGGAACCTCACCCCTGGTAATTTTTCGTTTCCGATTGATTTCGAGCGTATCCGAAATCGGTTTCTCCAGTGTGACAGCAACCCGTGAAGTGATAAGGGGATCCGTGTTCATCTCTTTCCGAATGGCAGCATTTTGGACGGGTGCTGATTGAGACTTTATTTTCTTTGAGATGGGATCCGGTTGGGTTGTCAAAAGTTGGTCAACGGCCTGGCGCGCATCTGTCGTTGGGGGCGCCGGTGTCTTGATATCAGAAAGGCTCTTCTGGAGTGGTGCCGGCCGGTTCATCAAATTGTGGTCAGATTGCTTTGTTTCAGGTTCAAGCGTTTGAGGAATAGACGCGGCAGGCTTTCGCAGATTGGATGTGTCGGCATCGGCCGGCTTTGAATTTACTTCGTTTGACTGGATGGAACTGATTGGTTTGGCGGCAGGCCTTCCGGGTTTGGGAGTATTTGCCAATGCATCATTCAGAGCCGCTGTTCTATTGGTTGCTGGAGGTATCGATTCTCCCGCCCGGACAGGCTGTTTTGGTTTTCCGGGTTCGTCGATCTGAGGTAAATGAGTTGGTTTCGATGCCATACCCAAATCGATGGGCTTGCGGGGGGCTTTTCCCGTGTCCGTGGGGGAAGTTGGTTCAGCCAGGTATTTTTCCGGAGATTTCCGACCCGCCGGCGACACCGTCTGGCGTCCTGAAGAGAGATTGGGAGTTGAAATCTCCGGAGACCTTGTCGGGGCTGACCCAATCGTATCGGCCCCTATGTTTTTTAGATTGTTCACATCAACCGGCACACCATGCCTTGACGTCCCCGCGCGATTCAGAATGTTTGATTCCCACTGAAAGCTGGAATCTTTTAATTCCGTGGCAGGCATAACTCCATTCACAAGGGATTGGGTCGGTTTTGTTGATTTTTCCAATGGTACAGCATTGATAACACCCGGAATGGATTGTTGCTGATTCGGAGCAGCGAACTGATGAATCTGGCTGGCTTGTGTTCCGGATAAAGCATGACCCGTCAAGGTCTGTTTCAAGGTACTTGTGACCGAGTTAACCGGCTTAACAACTTCAGCGGTTAAGCTTGTTATTGGAGAACGCTTTAGATTCACCGCATCATCTACCACCGGATTTGGGGGGGATTGGACCAGACCGTTGGGATTGGTGGATGCAACAATCTCCGGATTCACCGTCGGTATGGGTGTAAGAGCTGTTTTCACCGTCAAGGCTTCTACATTCTGCCCGCTAAGGGTTTCAGGAAAATCAACTTTTCCAGGTGTAATACCAGGAGGTTCGGTATTTGGGCGGTCTGGTGATTGAAGACCCGCTTCCCCTATGGCGTCAATCTGTTCGGCAACATTCTTATCAGACTTATCGGACAGAGGCAGTTTTACCTGATTCGGCTTGGTTATGATTCTCGTCTGGGAGTGGAGTTGGTTGAAAATCTCCCCAAATGGAGCCATGGGCATGGTTCCGGACAGATTTTTTTCCTTCGGATTGGGGGCGTTGGATTCAGGGAAATCTTTAATCGGGGAGAGATTCATCGTATTACTTCCTACCCTTCGGATTGTATTCCGGCGAGTTCTTTGGTGATCTCTGCCGCGCGTTTGGTGGAGAGAGCGGTCATAATCATTTTCTTTGAGCGTGAGCCCATGTTTTGGTATATGGCAATTACGGTGGCGTCATCCACGTTATTCAGGATGGGTCCCAGTTCGGTTACCTTCATGGTTTCGAAAGTCTTCGCCAGATCTTTGACATTTGCTGCCTGTTTTTGATCTTCATTCATTTTTTCTTTCAGTCCTGCCAATTGCTTCTCGTATTGAGACACAACGCTTTCCTGGCTGGCGATAACCCCATTCAGGCTGTCCACCTTTGTATCACGCAGGAAAATTTCATTTTTCAGGTTGGTGAATTCGGTTTTCAGGCTGTCCAGTTGTTTATCCCGGACCTCCAGCAACATTTCAGAAACCGATTTTTGATCAGGATATTTTGATTCCCGGGTGACCTCTTCCGGTGCCTCTGGATTCAGTTGGGATAGAGCGAAAAAGATGATTACCACCAGCGTGAAAAAAACGCCGATACCTGCCGTTACCATGATGAGAATTTTCTTCATGAGTCTTCCCGGTTCCTTTGTTGTGCTCCCCGCAGTCGCTGTGCAATTTCAGCTTCCTCCGATTGCTCTTTTTTGCGTATTTCTTTTCTATACTCAGTCAGATGTTTGCCTTTGAGAATTTCCAATGCCTTCTTCCTCTGATTAGCCTTGATCAGCGCCTGATGCTGGTCGGTGACACGTGAGGTGGATTCAGCCACGGTTTTTTCCTGATTTTCGATTCGGGTCGATAATTGAATCACATAATCCCTGGAGAGCTGTAATGACATTGGGTTCAGAGACGATCCCGGTCGTTGAATGGTTTCATTACCGGCCAGGGTTTGATCTTTGTTGACTTGCATGGATTCCAATTCATCGCGTTTTCCGTTCAGCTCCTGTTTCGATTTTTCCAGCTCCACCGCGTGGGTTTCCACCATCATTTCTTTGATGTCCAGAATTTTCTGTAGTGAAAAGCGTGGCTTTTTCATGGGGTCGTCTGACCTTCCCGGTTAAACATGGAAGCCATTCTGGATTTCGTTTCCGCAAATGATGTATTTTCACCCATATCCTGACGCAGGAATGTCTGCATTTGATCCAAATATTTGATGGCGCGATCTACCCTGGGGTTGCTGCCTTTCGTATAAGCGCCGATATTGATTAAATCTTCAGAATCCCGGTAACTGGCCAAAAGTTCAAGCATTTCACCAGCTTGCTCATTGTGGTCAGGGGTGATGATTTCGTTTTTTAAACGACTGACGCTCTCCAGCACGTCAATGGCCGGATAATGATTGCGGGTCGCCAATTTTCGCGAGAGTACGATATGTCCATCCAAAATTGCCCGACTGGCATCACTGATGGGTTCATCCATATCATCCCCTTCGACCAAAACGGTATATAACCCGGTAATACTTCCCTTCTCGTCCGTGCCGGCACGCTCTAAAAGTTGGGGTAAAAGGGAAAACACTGAGGGTGTATACCCCTTAGCGGTTGGTGGTTCACCCACCGCCAGACCGATTTCCCGCTGAGCCATGGCTACGCGGGTTAAGGAGTCCATCAGGAGCAGTACATTTTTACCTTGGGCGCGAAACGATTCTGCCATGGCTGTGGCTATCAAGGCACCTTTAATGCGCACCATGGCAGCCTGATCGGAGGTCGCCACCACAAGAATGGACCTTGCCAGACCATCAGCCCGCAAATTACTTTCAATAAAATCACGTACTTCACGACCTCGCTCGCCAATCAGGGCGATGACATTCACATCCGCTGTGGTATAGCGGGCCATCATCCCCAGCAGCACACTTTTGCCCACACCACTACCGGCAAAAATTCCAACCCGTTGTCCTTTGCCCAGTGTCAGTAATCCATCCACGGCTCGAACACCCGTAGCCAGCGGTTCTTTGATTCGACGCCGCTTTAATGGATTCGGGGGTGTGTTGTAAACCGGTGCCTGGTGGGTCGTCTGTAAAGGACCTTTGCCATCAATGGGATTTCCCAATCCATCCAAAATCCGGCCCAGCAAACTCTCCCCTGCTGCGACAGTGAGTGGCGTGGGGCTCAATGTCACCCGGCTACCGGGAAAGATCCCCAAAGTTTCCGCCAAGGGCATCAAGAGCACCTTTCCTCGCTTGAAACCAACGATTTCCGAGCGAATCGTGGAACCTGATCGCGTGGTAATATTGCAGATGTCACCCAGTGTTCCCTGGGGTAATGAGGCTTCGATGACCATTCCAATCACCTGCGTGACCCTCCCATCAACATGGATGGAATCCTGTGCAGATAGCGATTCGCTGTAACGGGCTAATCTGGCGGAAAGATTATTCATGAGTCGATGGTGTGTCCGGTTGCGGCGGGTTGTCTGTTGAATCCTGATTGGCGAACAGTTCCTGCCGGAGATTCGCCAGTTGTCGATCCAAAGTGCCCTCCAGGATAAAATCGTCGGATTCGACCCGGCATTCGCCCGGTTTAAGTTTAGGATCACTGTTGAGAATGACGCGGGATGTGGATGACTGCCGGAGCGTGTCCAGCTCGTCACTTCCATTCAACCATGTGTGTTGGTCCGGGGAAAGGGTAATTCGAATCTCTTGTTGATCCATCAATCGGTTCAGGCACGAATTGATCTGATGCGATACAATCCGGCGCGACTTACCGGCATCGTTTATGAGGTCACCCACGATATTGTGAACCGAGCGAAGGATTATATCGGAAATGACCGGTTCCAACTGATCGGGCAGGGTTTGATATTCATCACGCAGGGTTTCCAGTAGCTGGCGGAAATCCGCTCTGAGGATGTCGAGTTCCTGATCCTGGCGATCCAGATAAATTCGTTCCGCTTCAGAAAATCCGGATTTGAATGCTTCATCACGAGCATTTTGCAGGCTCTGTTCCAGGTATGAGATACGGTGCTTGAGCGTTTTTAAGCGGATATTGTCACCATTGTTGTTCCCATTCGGATAGTCGCCATTGGAAGCATGGTTGGCGGGCACATCGCCGGATGAAACAGAGAAGTCCGATTCCCCGGAAGCCGGTGACACATCCTCATTACCGGTACGACCAAGATAATCCGGAGTTAATGGCCGATGACCAGTGATCCGAATATTGGTGACCGGTTTGGGTAGCGGGATTTGAATTAAACTCACTCAATCACCTCCTCTTCGCCATGCCCCAACACAATTTCACCTGAATCTTCCAGATCATGGACCACATCCAGAATCTTTTTCTGCGCGTCTTCCACGTCACGCACACGAACCGGCCCCAGATATTGGAGCTCATCTTTCAGCATTTCAGCGGCCCGTTCGGACATATTTTGATACACCTTCTCGCGCAATTCTTCACCGGTGGCTTTCAGCGCCAGAGCCAGAGTCTTGGAATCAATATCTTTCAGGATCATTTGGATTGCGTTATCGGACAGCGTCACAATATCCTCGAATAAGAACATCAATCCGGTGATCTCTTCCGCCAGGTTCGTATCCCGTTCCCGCAGATTATCCAATATGTTCTTCTCGGCTGAGCGGCTGCTGAAATTGAGGATTTCCGCCACCGCTTCCGCGCCGCCAGCCGCACTGAAGCCGCTCCCCAAAACTGACCCCATCTGTTCTCGCAGGACCGCTTCCACATCATCGATCAATTCCGGAGATGTTTTTTCCATCCGGGCCAGGCGGAAAGCGATCTCGGCTTGCTGGTCTTCGGGTAAGTTGGAGATAATGGAGGCCGCCTGCGGCGGTTTCAAGTTAGCCAGAATCAGCGCCGCAGTTTGCGGATGTTCTTTCTGTAAAAAGTTCTGAAGCTGATTGTCATCCACCGTCTGAATGAGATAGAATGCACTCATCTCGGTCGCCGCTTCCACTCGTTTGATGACATCATCCGCCCGCTTCTGGCCCCAAGCGCTTTCCAGCACCTCGCGGGCATATTTGATACCACCTTCCATCATATATTGATTGGCCTGAAGCAACTGGTAAAATTCTTCTATACTGGCGTGGAGAATCTGAGCCGGAATCTCTTTCATCTTGGCGATTTCCAGGGTGATTTTTTCCACCTCGGACTCGTGGAGATTTTTCATCACCCGGGAGGCATTTTCCGCCCCCATAGCAATGATCAAAACGGCTGCTTTCTGAAGGGAGCTGATTTGTGGCTGTGCGACTTCCATGCTCAATTAATTCTGGCTCTGGTTGGTTAAGTTTACTTGGGTCAACCAGGTACGAATCAGCCGGGCTGCGTCCTCTGGTTGCTCTTTCGCCAAACCCAGGACCTCTTCAGTCATTTTGTCTTTGGCTTTGATTTGCGCCCGTGCTTCAGGGCTCAATTTTTTCATAAACAGATCTTCCGAGATCTCTTCCTCCTCCGGTACTCTGTAGCCAGACCCACCGCTTTCCAGGCGGGTTGGGCGAGGACCGGCAGGTAGTTGCTCCGAAGCTTCCACCAGTGATTTCCCGGTTGAGCGCAACATCAATCGCATCAGAAAAAACGCCACCAACAAGCCTATTCCGAGGAGGCTTTTGTTGATAATTCCGCCCCACATTTCCCGCTGCTCAACTTCTTTAAAATATTCCAGATCGGCCGCGATGTCCTTTGCATTGAACTGAATGCTGTTCACCGTCACCATGTCCCCGCGATCCGCATCATACCCGACGGCGCTCCGGACCAGAGATTCAATTTGTTGTAGTTGTTGACTGGATCGGGGCTTAAATGTCCGGACCTGCTCACCATCGGGAGCGGTGGAGGATTCATATTCTCCATTCACCAGCACGGCAACGGAAAGTTTGTCAATCGTCCCTGAATCACCAACATAATGCTCCACCGTTTTATTCAGCTCATAGTTGGTGATGACATCTTCGTTGGTTTGATTTTTTAGCTGCTGGTTGGCGGAATCGGTATCCACGGTCGATGCGGTGTGACGTTCCTCGCCCACCACCACCACATTGTCGGGATCGTATAATTCCTGGGTGCGGGAGATTTGTTCGAAGTTGAGATCCACCGCCACCTGAACCACCGCGTTTTCGAAGCCCACGATCCCGGTGAGAATATTCATCACCTTATTCTGCAATCTGGTTTCAACCGTATGCTGAAAATCCCAGCGGTTGCCCACTGACCCCATCGCCGAATCATCCGAGCGACTATCGGTGAGCAGTTTTCCGTCTGCGTCAACGACCACCACATCCTCCTGATCGATGTGCTCCACGCTATTGGCGACCAATGCCGCGATACTCTGAACCTGATCACGGCCTATCTTTTTACCCGGCTGGAGGTAGAGCACAACCGAGGCTGACCCCTGTTGATCCTTCCCAAAAAGTTTTGTTTCCGGTAACACCAAATGGACCCGGCTGTGTTTCACAATGGGAAATTCATTAACGGTTTTCGTCAACTCGCCTTCCAGGGCACGTCGCAGGTTCAGTTGCTGCATGAACGTGGTCATGCCGATACTGGACTGATCAAAAATTTCGTAACCATCAATGACATTATTGACCACCCCCGACTCAGCGAATTTCAGTCGCATCTCCGCAACCTGATTCACAGGTACCAGGATGGTTTTGCCATTATTCTGCAGTTCGTATTTCACCTTGGCACTACGCAACTCACTGATCACTTTGCCAGCTGTGGCGGCATCCAGGTCAGAGTAGAGCGTGTCAAATTCCGGCCGATTAGCCCACATCACCAGAGCAATGGAGGTGGAGACAAGACCCAACAACAGTGTCACGATGACAATGCGCTGGCCGATTGAATAGCGCTCTAAAACGGATCTCAGGAAGCTAAAAATGTGGTTCATGATTTACCGGCGTTACCATCCATAAATAGGTTTGGGACCAACTAAATCTGCATCCGCTGGATCTCCTTGAATGACTCCAGCAGCTTGTTTCTGATCTCTAACAACAATTGAAAACTCAGGCGCGACTCTTCTACAGAGCTCATGACACTGATCAGGTCTTGAGATTCACCGGATATGATTTCGTTGGTTTTCGCAACGGCGGTGAATTGTTTGTCATTAACAGAATTCAAAAATTCCGTAAGGACGTCGGCAAATCCCGGTTCATCCACATCCTGATTTTTCCCGGGACTCTTTACCCCGGCTTGGGTCTCCTGAACACCGGATTGTTTCGGTAGCTGACCGATGATTGACTGAATTGCATTAAAATCCGACATGTTTACTTACCCTTTAATATCCAATAAACGGCCTTTATAGGCGGCTGTGATTTTTGTATTACCATAAAATTCCGGTGTTTGCTTTTGACGGGGACCGAAAAGTGCCTCCAGTGTTGTCTGTTCCACATGCGTCAAAACATCCTGGCTTGAACGGACATCAGCTTTGAGGTGTTTTTCCTGAACAGGCTGTAAATCGCGGCGTTCAGCGGTGATCTCCGATTGGGAATGCTTCGGTGCAACGGGGTCTGGTTGTATCCGGCGATCATGGTGATATGACGGTATGGTTTGCGGATTTACTTTCATGGAACTGTTCAACGGTTTAGATATCCAGTGTGAGCTTGGCTAATTTTTTTGCTGCTTGCAGCACACTGATATTGGCCTCATAAGCCCGACTGGCGGAAATCATCCCTGTCATTTCTTCAACAACATTGATGTCCGGTTTCCGCACGTAGCCCTTTTCATCGGCCTGAGGATGAGTGGGGTCGTTCACCAGGACCTCACCTCCCACCTCCAAAACCTTTACTTTTCCAGAACGATCACCACCAGGTGAAAGGGCCGTGGTTGAACCGGGTGAAGAGAAATGGTTGGGATCAGCTTTTTTCAGGTGTAACGACATCTCATGCTGAAATGAGCCCGGCTGTGACTGCTTGAATTCCGTCTCCACCACACGCTTTTTGTGATAAACGCGACCATTGGCATCCGGTCCGCTTTGAGCATTGGAAATATTCTCAGCGATGGTTTCCAGCCGTTTTAACTGACTGGACAGGCCAACCACAGTTGTTTGCATGCTCGAAAAAATACCATCAGATGCCATGTTAAGCTCCTCAGCCCGATTTAATTATTGCGTCCCAGAATGGCTGCCGACAGCCCGCTATAATGCTGTCTCAAAGCGCGGGAAACGAATTCATAGCGAATTTGATTCTCCGCCAAATCAGCCATCTCACGACTCATATCCACTCTGGGATTTTCTTTATCAACCTCCAGACCACCAACGGAGCTGCCGGAGGAGGGTTGAATGTGTTTAGAATGTGTTGTTTTCAGTCCGGATTGATCCATACGGCTCGCCAGCATCTCATGAAAATCCGTTTTGACCCGCTGGAATGATGAATTATTGAGATTCGCGATATTGGTGGAGATGGCTTTGTACTGCAATTCATACGCGTGAAGTGTCTGTTTCAACTTCTGCGCCTGCTGCGTACTGAATAGATTTATCTTCATGGCAACACGCATTTACTCAAGAGTTGTGCCAGTAAAATGGGGGATGAAAACCTTTGTGGGAACACCCGGAAGATGAAAGTCGTAATTTATTAAATATTAATATCTTCTGCTGTACTTAAGATAGCTTGACCCGTTCTGATTGGCCTGAAGGAAGGGTTCATTATGTCTGATTTGAACGGAAAATATTTCCTCGCACCGGAAAAAACCAGCGGTCGGGAAATTCGCCCATAGGATCGTCACGAGCCAGGGCGCGATTGGTTTAAAGCATGACTGGAACTGCGTGTTAGGATTTCGCATATCCGCTCACCCGCTTACACTTTGACCACGAATTTCACGAAGGTACACGAATTAAATAGAACACGGATTCTACGGATGTTTTTTATTAGCCGCGGATTGACGCAGATCAAGCGGATTTTCTAACCACAGCGAACACCCGCCTTCGTTCCGAAAGGATTCGGAACTACGCCGAGGTATACAAAGATGGCATAGCGCGCACCAACTCTGGTTCGGTTATTGCGTCTTTTGTGATTGAGATTTGATTGATTATTGATGCTTGTGATTTGGGAATTCCGAATCCATTCATTCGGCTGCAGTCGATTCATTGGTGTTCGTGTTAAACTAAACCAAGGAGAAACACCGTCAGGTGTTTTCTATCTGTAGCAAGATTGAATCTCTGATAGGAAGATTATCCCTGTAGGGGTTCCCAATGAGAAGCAAAGACAGAAATAGAAAATCCCTATAATTGTGCCATCTGGCAATGTCCTGATGTACTTTCTATTCAGAGATAGAAAGTGGTCAAGCATTAAGGGGGTCATCATGATTAATAACTCTTCAGTTGGCAAATGGGATCGACTGTCTACCAAACAACCCGAC
>JAIPJQ010000047.1 GCA_021734065.1 Fidelibacterota bacterium
TGCTGAAGCATCAAATCGCCGGTTAAATCCGCACTCCCGGGGTTACGAATTTCCACGAATTGCAGTCGGCTGTCACCAATCTGCACAGCACCGAAATTCACCGAATCAGTGCTGAGTAAAAATTCAGGTGTAGGCTCCACGACGGGATTGCCCTGATCGGTGCACATGGTCAGAACAAGCAAGCTGAGACTAGGGAGCAGGTATTGTCTAAAGTGGGAAAATTGCAGGATTGGAGATATGAATTTCATCTTCGGTCAGACCCTCTGAGTTGAACCGGAAGGTATGATTTTCATTTCCGGTCGGGGTGGTTCCATATTGTTTTGAGACTCATTCGCAATATATTGGGTCGGAATGAAAATTCCAGATGATTTCTTGACAGGAATGAAAATGTAACGGATGACGGTGGGGATCCTCTGATTTCATTTGTAGCGGAACACCGGAGCCTTGGCGCATTAAACAGTTACATCTATGAATTCTTTAACCATATTAGCCATTGTTAATAACAAATATGATTCCGCATCATAAAGGAGCAACAAACCGATGGAACACTATAAATTTACCGTTGAAAAAATGACCTGTGACGGCTGCGCAGCAAAAGTGAAAGCAGCTGCCGAGGCCGTGGGGGGCGTACAAAATGTGGTGGTGGACCGCAAAAAGAAACTACTCACATTGGAAGCCAGCGACGATCCCAGTAGTCAGGTGATTGAAAGCGTTTCCGCCACCGGATATCCCACTCAAGTCAAAACCGGGGTACTTAAAAAGCTGTTTGGTGCGTGAGATCCAATTTATCGCTTCAAAGCACCACCCTTCTAACCAAAACAACCGGTTTTACCCATGACAAATCCTGATACACTGACCGGGACACGGGATGACGCAACGGAAACGCCGCCGATGATTCCCACAGAATCCCTGAAACAGACCTTCGCGGTCAAAGGCATGACCTGCGCCAGTTGCGTGGCCAATGTGGAAAAAGCACTGCGTACGATTCCCGGTGTCTCGGATGTGGCGGTGAATCTTACCATGGAAACCGCAACCATCGCAGCCGGGCAGGATGTTTCGGTCAAAAAACTGAAACGTGCGGTGGATCGTGCGGGCTATAAGCTGGAACCCAAGGGGTCCACTTCGCTGGTGGAACAGCAGCAACAAAACATGTCCAGCTGGCGCAGCTTGTTAACGATCCAGGCGCTATTTGGTATCCCGCTGCTCCTCTATGCCATGCTGGAAATGTTTACCAGCGTGAATTTGCTGCCGGAAATGTGGCGTATCGGCGTACAATTCCTGTTGGCAGCGATCATCGTCTATACCGGGCGCGGATATTATGCCCGCGGATTTCGGAATCTCTGGCACCGTTCACCCAATATGGATTCCCTGGTGGCGCTGGGGACCGGATCAGCTTTTGTTTATTCCGTCGTCACCAGTTTCAATCTGTTATTTGACTTCAATATCCCCGGATTTTCCAAGCTCTATTTTGAAGCGGCGGGTGTGATTCTTCTGTTCATCACCTTCGGAAAATGGCTGGAGGCGGTGGCCAAGGGCAAGACCACCGAATCGTTAGGAAAACTCATGGACCTGGCGCCCAAACAGGCGCTGGTAAAGCGGGAGGGTGAATGGATCCCAATCCCGGCTGATGAGGTGCAGATCAGCGAAACGGTGCTGGTGAAAGCCCACACGCAAATCCCGGTGGACGGCATTATCACTTCGGGTTATTCCCATGTGGATGAAGCGGCTATTACAGGGGAATCCATTCCGGTTGAAAAAGGTGCGGGGGCTGAAGTGATTGGCGCCACCACCAATCTGTCCGGCTCCATTGAGGTGGAAGCCCGGCAGGTGGGTAGTGAAACGGTTTTTGCCCGCATCATCAAACTGGTCGAAGAAGCCCAGGGCTCCAAAGCACCCATCCAGCAATTGGCGGACAAGGTGGCGGCGGTTTTTGTGCCCACCATCCTGGCGCTGGCGCTGGTATCCGGCGTCTTCTGGATTTTCGCCGGCAATGGATTCGTATTCGCAGTGAATGTGATGATATCGGTACTCATCATTGCCTGCCCCTGCGCGTTGGGTCTGGCCACGCCCACGGCCGTGGTGGTCGGCACGGGCCGTGCAGCCGCTGCCGGAATTCTCATCAAATCTGCCGAAGCACTGCAGACGTTAGGTGAAGTGAAGGCGATTGTGTTTGACAAAACCGGTACGCTCACCGAAGGGCGTCCACAGCTGCAGAAAGTGTATCCCGATCCGGATAAATCCCAAGCGGTCGAAACACTCCTGGCAGCGGCTGCCGCCGTGGAAGCGCGATCAGAGCATCCGTTGGCTCAGGCGATTGTTGATTTTGCCAAGAATCAGGGGCTTGTACTGCCGTCTGTGGAAAATTTTATCGCGCTCCCCGGCGAGGGCGTGGCTGCAGTGGTGGCTGGTGAGGAAATCAATATTCACAGTACCAGCAACCTTGGCGAAACAGATGGTGAACTACATGAGCAGGCCCAGCAGTGGATGGAACAGGGCTTTGTCACCGTTGTGGTAAGCCGGAACGCAAAACCCGCTATGATTTTGGGATTGGCTGACACGATTAAATCCGACGCCAAAGAGATGATCACGGCATTACACGCGGCAGGCGTAAAAACCTGGATGCTCACCGGCGATCAGGAACAGGTGGCCCGCAATGTGGCGTCGCAGGTTGGTATTGACATTGAACATGTGAAATGGGGGGTGAAGCCGGATGAAAAGTTCGCCCAGGTTGAGGCAGTGAAAGCCAAACATGGAAAAGTAGCCATGATCGGGGATGGTGTTAATGACGCCCCGGCGCTGGTTGCTGCCGATGTGGGGATCTCATTCGGTCAGGGTACCGATGTGGCCATGAATGCAGCGCAGGTTGTCCTCATGCGCAATGATTTGCACTTAATCCTGAAAGCTGCCAATCTCAGCCGCGCCACATTGCGCAAGATCAAACAGAATTTATTCTGGGCATTTGCCTACAATGTGGTGGGTGTTCCCATTGCCATGGGGGTTCTCTATCCATTCACGGGGCATCTGCTGCATCCCATGCTCGCCGGGCTGGCCATGGCGCTGTCGTCAGTGAGTGTGGTAAGCAATACCCTGCTGCTCAAGCTGAAACGCATTTAACACCCGTTTTCCCCTGCTGATTATTCCGAAATTTGGTAGGGATTAGCCATCCCCATGTTTACAATTACCGCTGGTTTAGACTGGAAGAATATTGGTCCCTAAACCATTGAAAAATGAATAGTTGAAGCAATATCCACCTCGTGTGGATTTGCCATAAAGGAAACTGATGGACGGTATTAATTTCACCATGCTGCTGGTTTCAGTGCCACCCATTCTGCTGGCATTGACACTGCATGAATATGCCCACGGCTGGGTCGCCTACCAACTGGGAGATCCCACCGCTAAACTTATGGGACGCCTGACCCTGAATCCGCTGGCGCACCTGGATCCGTTTGGAACGCTCATGATTTTTCTGGTGCGGTTCGGATGGGCTAAACCGGTTCCCGTGGATCCACGCTATCTGCAAAATCCCAAGCGGGACATGATGTGGATCGCCGCGGCCGGACCGGGGATGAACATGATTCTTGCGCTGGCATCTGGCATTCTCCTGCGAATCATGATGAGTGCCGGCATGACCGGGCAGGGGACCAGTACTGGCGCGCTGATTTTCATGATGGTCTACCTGTCGGTTTACATCAATCTGGCACTGGCGGTATTTAACATTATTCCCTTACCACCGCTGGACGGTTCCCGGATTCTGGCAGGACTACTCCCCAATCGCTATGCACCAACCTTGCGGATGCTGGAGATGCGCGGACCCATGATATTGATGGGGGTTATCCTGTTGGGCATGTTCACCAATTTTCACATCATTGGCATGGTTATCCGACCGTTCGTAAACTTTTTCATGTGGGTATTTGCCGGGATTTAACCGTGGGATTTTTCAATCAGCGACCACGCAGACATTATTCACGCTTCGACAGGGCTTTGGATGAAGAAAAACATCGCCGGATTCAGTTTCAAAGGCTCCAGCACTATGAGCGCCCGAGAGGACGAAGTCTGTTCTGGTTGTTGGTCATGCTTGCCGCGGTGGCGTACCTGCTGTATTATCTTTCACAATTGAATTAGAAAAACACCAGGGAGAAGTATGTCTCAAATCGTCGAATGTGTACCCAATTTTAGCGAAGGCCGCGATCTGGCGGTGATCAAACAAATTACCGACGAAATTGAGAAGGTTGACGGAGCGAAACTGTTGGATGTGGATCCCGGTGCGGATACCAACCGGACCGTGGTAACCCTGGTGGGCTCACCGGATGCCGCAGTTGAAGCCGCATTTCAGGCAATCAAGAAAGCGTCAGAGCTCATTGATATGCGCCAACATTCAGGGGCTCACCCCCGCATGGGAGCTACTGATGTGTGTCCATTCATTCCCGTGGCCAATATGACCATGGAAGATTGTGCCGAGCTGGCTCGTCGTCTGGGAAAGCGGGTTGGGGAGGAGCTGGGTATTCCGGTTTATCTCTACGAATTTGCAGCCAGCCGGGAAGATCGTCGCAATCTGGCGGATATCCGGGCCGGTGAATACGAAGCCCTGCCGGAGAAGATGAAAGACACGGATTTTGCACCCGATTTCGGTCCCGCTCAGTTCAATGCCCAGTCCGGCGCTACTGTTATCGGTGCCCGGAAGTTTCTCATCGCTTACAATGTGAATCTCAATACGCAAAATCGGAAGATGGCCTCGGATATTGCGCTGGATATTCGGGAAAAGGGACGCGCCAAACGAGACGCCGCAGGAAAAATCATTCGGGATGCCGATGGCAAAATGGTGAAGGTACCCGGGACGCTGAGAGCGGTGAAAGCGGTGGGCTGGTACATTGATGAATACAAAATGGCGCAGATTTCCATGAACCTGGTGGATTTTGATGTGACACCGCTCCATAAGGCATTTGATGAAGTTTGCGAACAAGCAACGCGCCGGGGTCTCCGGGTTACCGGTAGTGAACTGGTGGGATTGGTGCCGCTCAGTGCCATGCTTGACGCGGGGAAACATTATCTGAAAAAGCAGGGTAATTCTACGGCGGTTTCGGAAAAGGAGCTGGTACGCCTGGCCATTCAGTCCATGGGATTGAGTGAAATTTCACCCTTTGATCCGGAAGAGAAGATCATCGAATACCAATTACGCGACAAGAACAAACCTTCCCTGTTGAGAATGCAGGTGGATGATTTTGCTGACGAACTGGCCTCTGACTCACCAGCTCCCGGTGGTGGTTCCGTGGCAGCGCTGGCCGGATCACTCGGTGCGGCGCTGGTGAATATGGTGGGCGTCCTCACCTTTGGAAAAAAAGGCTATGAAGCAGTCACCGATGAGGTGGAATCGCTGTCCCTCAAAGCAGGTGCACTCAAAGACAAATTGTTGAAACTGGTTGACGAAGACACGGAATCCTTTAATCAGGTCATGGCAGCCATGCGGATGAAAAAGAAGACTGATGAACAGAAAGCCGCCCGGGCGGAAGCCATTGAAAGAGCGACTCAGGCGTCCGCGAAAGTACCATTTAAAGTCATGGAATCAGCCTTGGCAGTGGGAAAACTGGCAGCCCAAATGGCAAAAGTAGGCAACCAGAATTCACTCTCTGATGCCGGTGTGGGAATCCTCATGGCCAGAGCCGCGCTGGAAGGCGCCGCCATGAATGTACTCATTAATCTGCAGGGATTGAGCGATAAAACATTCATGGAAGAAATGACGAAACAGGTGACGGCATTACGCGCCGAAATGACTGAGCTGGCCGATTCCAAACTGGCTGACATTTTTCAAACACTGCAATAATCCCGGGAATAATTATTCCAATGACCACACGCATTCACATCCTCCCCGAAATCCTCACCAATAAAATTGCCGCCGGTGAGGTGATCCAGCGGCCGGCCTCCGTGGTGAAAGAGTTGATGGAGAATGCCATTGACGCCGGCGCGGATAAAATTGACGTGACAGTGGAACAGGGCGGTCGTACCCTGATCCAGGTCACCGATAATGGCCAGGGAATGAATGGGGAAGAGCTCAAGCTGGCTTTCCGGCGCCATGCCACCAGCAAAATCGCCAAGGTGGATGATTTGTTCAAAATCGCCACGCTGGGCTTTCGGGGCGAAGCATTGGCCAGTATCGCCTCAGTGGCCATGGTGGAAGCGATTTCCAAATCCACTGACAGCGACGAGGCGTTTGTTCTCAAATATGACGCCGGCCGGGAAACCACTTTTGAACCGGCGGCCTGGTCCGCGGGAACCCAGATCACTATTAAAAATCTATTTTTCAATGTGCCGGCCCGGCTCAAATTCCTCAAGGGTAAGCGGACCGAACTCAATCATATCCTGGACATTTTCAAACCGCTGGCTCTGTCCCATCCGGACTTGCAATTCAAAATGACCTCCGACCAAAAGGTTTTGCTGGACTGTAAACCGGGACAGCAGGCAGAGCGGATTGTGCAGATTTTTGGACGGGAATATGAAAACAAGATCGTCCCGGTGGAAAATACCCGGGGCCAGATTAAAGTTACCGGCCATATTGGGAACCTGGACCTGGTGCGGGTAGCGCGGGGTGAACAATACTTGTTTGTCAATGGCCGTCCCGTGACGGATCGTCTGCTGAACAATGCGGTGTATGGTGCCTATCGCAGCCTGATCCAACGGGGAGAATTCCCGTTTTTTGTATTAATGGTGGAACTGCCACCCGCCGAGGTGGATGTGAATGTCCATCCCACCAAAAGTGAGGTGAAATTTAAAGACGAATGGCGGGTGTACCATATTCTGAAAGAGACGGTGGAGACCGGATTACATGAAACCATGAAAATGGTGCCCGGTCTGCACGATCGTCCCCGTGCCCAGTCCTTTTTCAGCCGTCCCACACCCGCTCCATTTTCACCGGATCAAACACCCCAGGGGCACTATCAGGATCAAAATCCAAATCAGGCCAGTTTGTATGGTGGCGGCCAATCCCGGACCGAACCCGCCCAATTCCCGGAACGCTCTCCCGAGGACAGTGAACTGTTACGTAAAGCCAGGGAGTTCTCCCAGGTGCTGCAACGCACGCCGGAAACGGTCTCCCGGGGACCGGAACGTATCGCGGGCGGATTTATCTGGCAGGTGCACAACAAGTATATCCTGAGTCAGATCAACAGCGGTATTGCCATTATCGACCAGCATGTGGCGCATGAGCGGATTTTGTTTGAAGAGGCGATGCACCAGTTGGATACCCGTAGTGGCCATTCCCAAACGCTATTATTCCCCCAAACCGTCGAATTTCCCCCCGATGACTACAACACCTTGTTGGAAATTTTACCCGATTTGAACAAGCTGGGATTTCAGATCCGTGAATTTGGTCCGCGGACACTGCTCATCGAAGCAGTTCCGGTGGACATGCGCGGTGGCGCTGAAGGGGATGTGCTGCGGGAAATTGTGGATTATTACCGCTCCAATCGTGAGTTTGATTATTCGCCCGGCAAGCGACTTTCAGCCTCCTACGCCTGTAAAGCGGCTGTGAAAGCCGGCGATCCATTGACGGAGGAGGAAATGCGTACACTGGTGGACCGACTCTTCGCCACCCAACACCCCTTTTATTGTCCCCACGGACGACCCATTATTATCCAATTAACCATCGACGAACTGGACAAACGTTTCGAGCGCCACTGATGCGCCTTACCCTAGCAGGTCAGACGATTGAAGTCCCCTCCGGGGGTTATCTGATTCTGGCCGGACCCACCGCAGTGGGAAAAACCACTATTTCACAACATATTGCTGAACAGACTCCCGTGGAAATCATCTCCGCAGACAGTCGTCAGGTGTACCGCGGCATGGACATCGGGACTGCGACGCCATCACCGGAATTGCTGGAGAGGATTCCCCACCATTTCATCAATGAATTGACACCGGATATCGTCTGGAGTGCGGGTCAATTTTACCGGGAAGCCCGTCAGCGCATTCGGGATATCCTGAAGCGTGGAAAGTTGCCATTGGTGGTGGGTGGAACAGGTCTCTATCTGGATGCTTTGAGAAATGGCCTGTTCAAAGAACCGCCCCGAAAGGCCGCTGTCAGGGAAAAATATGAAGCTGAATTAAACCGTGTCGGGGCGGAATTACTCTGGCAGCGTCTGAATGACATTGATCCGGAATATGCAGCGTTATTTCATCATCATGATATCAAGAAACTGGTGCGGGCGTTTGAAATTTTTGAGCTGACGGGAATGCCGCCCACACAGGCATTTGCCCGGAGTCGGGATCCGTTTGAAATTGAGTCGGTGATGGCGATTTTAAATCGCCCGCGGGCGGAATTGTACGAGCGGATCAATCAGCGGGTTGAACGCATGGTGGTGGAAGGATTGATCCGGGAGTGCGAAAATCTGCTGGCAGCCGGGTACGAACCGACGCTTTATCCCTTGAAAACCATTGGGTATAAAGAGACATTTGCCTATCTGGACGGGACCATCAGCCAGGCAGAAATGATCGCATCCATACAACAAGCCACCCGCAATTTTGCCAAGCGCCAATTGACTTGGTTCCGTAATCATCCATTCAAATACTGGATTGAACTGGAAGACTAATATGCGTGCCGTTATCATTTTTCTGATTTCCCTTACCCTGCTTGTGGGGCAGGAGCGACCCAAACTGGGACTGGCGCTGTCGGGTGGCGGTGCCCGGGGATTGGCCCATATTGGTGTATTGATGGCCTTTGAAGAGCACCATATTCCCATCGATATCATTGGAGGCACCAGCGCCGGCGCTATTATTGGTGGCTTGTACGCCGCCGGTGTGTCGCTGGAGGAATTTGAAGAATGGGAAGTCAATGACCTGCTGGAACGCGCCATGGAAAACCGGCTCAATCCCTACGAAACATCATTGGAGAAGCGCTTCCAAAATCTGCCTTCCCAGTTCGAGCTTTATTTCAACCGGGACCGATTTCAGCGACCCACCGCACTCATGTCCGATGTGGGATTGTCCCGCCTGCTCACTTATGGGCTGGCGCCGGGAAATTTTGCAGCGAATGGGGATTTTGACCAACTGGTGATCCCCTTTCGCGCCATCACAGCCGACCTGGTGAAGCAAAAAGTCCATGTAATTGATTCCGGTTCACTCATGGAGTCCATTCGGAAGTCCATGGCATTCCCCATCATTTTTGAACCCATTAAGGAAGATTCAGCCCTTTATGTAGACGGCGGGATTTATGACAATCTGCCCATTGATGCCATCCGGGAAGCAGGCGCGGACTACATTGTGGCGGTGAATGTGGCTACGCCGGCGCCGCAATTCAGTGAACTCAATGACTTACCCAGCCTGGCGGCGTATTATATGAACATCTTTGCCGCCAGGAGCGATTCGGCGTCTGTGAGCGGCTGGGATGCTTTCATCGATATCAATCTCCCCAATATCAACCTGCTGGATTTTTATAAAAGTGCCGAGGCAATTCAGGCGGGCTACGAAGCTGGTTTGCAGGCGGTTGAAGAGATCAAGCGGGAATTTCCTTATGAGAGTAATCCGGACCTGTTTCATTTGAAACAGGAAATGATGCGGAATTGTCTGGACGATCGGGTGATCAGTGAGATACGGGTATCAGGGAATACACTGTTAACCCGTGAGCAGGTCCTCCGAATGCTCCCCATCGACCGGGGAGACACACTCCGGTTTTTCCAGGATTTGGACGCCATTTACAGCCTGCTTACCAATAGCTTTATCAATACCATGTCAGTCTCATTTCTGCCGGATGAGACGGGTGAAGGGTTGATCCTGCAAATTCATCTTGTTGAAAACCTCAAAATGCGACTGACCGGTGGCTTCTATTTTGACCGCAGCGCAGGGATGAACATTTACGCGTCATTTGAAAACCGGCGTATCTTTCGTTCTGCTATTTATAATCAGGCGATCCTGTATTTGGGAAATTTTCATAGTGGTATGAGTCTGAGTCTTTCCAATCCCAATATGTTGCGATACGAATTACTGAAGCAGCAATTGGGAATGCAGTTGGTGCTGGGCACCCATTCCTACGAATACGATTCCCAGTTTGATGGCGTGAATTTTCTAACACACACAGTCACCGAGCTGCGGCTGCGGGCATTGTCACTACTAAGTACAGCATTTCAGCTTTCCGCCAGCGCAAGTTATCGTGATTTTGGTTATCAGATTCCCGGGGGTGTGTATTTCAATGATTACCAGATGGGGATTCCCGGGTGGGAGCAGGCTGGCCAGACGGTCATTGGTCGCGGGAGTTATGGTCGCTATTCGCTGGAAATGCTCATCGATGAAAGCCGGACCGAATTTCCTGTGCCGGAAGGTTTGCGCACCAGGGTACGCCTGACGGGTGGTATTACACGGCCCAACCTGCGCAATTTTCAACTGCTGCACACACCGTTAAGGGATGTGATTTTTCATCGTCTGGATGCCTATGGCACTGTGGGTGGAATGCTCACCAATCGCTTTGGCGCCGCTTTTTCGCTGGAATTAAATCGCATGCTGGGTGACGCCCTGCAAGCGCCGTTGCCTGAGTGGGTTCAGCCCTGGGAAGGGGCCTTGCAAAAATACAGCTTAGGGAAAACCATGTTGATGCACGATCAAATCACCATGATTACCGATCTGCTGTACAATCCGGGAATTCGCAATCTCTGGATACACCTTAATTTCTTTCAGGCCATCGGTAATCATTTTAATTTTTCCGACATCACCACCCTTCAACCCCGGGACAATGTGGGGATAGAACTTTCATTTGAGTACGATACCCCTATCGGTCCGCTGCTCTATGGATTTTCCTGGGTGGAGAAAAGCGGCTGGACAGGACAATCCTACGCGCGGATCGGCTGGAAATTCTGACCCCTTCACTGAAATGATTGAACAGAATTAATCAATATTAAGGGCGCTGTTTTAAACGGACAGCCTCTTAGGAAGACCCCAGGTTCACTTGCGTTAAAAAAGAGGGTCCATTCCCAGACAATACCTTTTCTCCAGGAGAAGAGGCTCCTCCTCCCTGCCGGAATTCCGCTTACCCGCTCACCCGTTCACTCACTTACTCGCTTACTCTTTAGCCACAGATGAACGCAGACAAACACAGAGGAAGAATTTGTTAGCCGCGGATTTACGCGGATGGTGCGGATTTTTTTGGCATTGAATTTTTGAGATTTGAATTTGTTTGAGAGTTGATGCTTGGGGTTTGTAATTTCACCGCTTTGCGAGGGGAAGTGTCCAAAATATTGATCAGTTTAACTCAACGAAAAAAGGCCGCCTCGTGTGGTGAGACGGCCCAGTTATCTTCACCGATTCGTGGGTGTATTGAAGTCGAGTCAGCAGCCTAGCATTTGGAATAGCCACAGTTGGGGCAGGTAACGCAGCCGGCTTCGTGGAATACATTGCCACCGCATTCCGGACAGGTTGTCATGGTTTTGGAGTTGCTGTGGTCTGATGTTTCCACCAGATCGAATTGAGGCTGGTTGTCCTCTTCCGGCGCCATGTGGAAGGCTTTCTCGGTTTTGATATCCAGCGCTGTGGCATTCTTTTCGAACTCATCCAAGTGCCGCTCCAACGCTTTCCCGATAGCATCGGGTGTTGAGAGGATTAATTGACCCTCTTCCCACACCGGATTGGGGCCGGAGATGCCCTTCAGTTGTTTCACGATTTCCCGCACATCAATTCCCGAGCGCAGTGCCAGGGAAATTAAGCGGCTGATAGCTTCGGCTTGGGCGGCGGCATTGCCACCGGCTTTCCCAATGGTGGTGAAAACCTCACACAATCCGTTTTCGTCGTGATTGATGGTGACATAGAGGGAGCCTTCACCGGTGCGAAGCCGTCGGGTGATACCAACCGTGTCCCGGGGACGGGTCCGTGGACGCAGGAGCGGTGCTTTTGGGGAACTTACCTGTGGTGTTGCTTCCGGGGTTGCTGGTTGAGTGGCAGTACTTCCGTTATTCCGGACGGTCTGTGCTTCAGGAGGCGCTTTTTCCGTTCCCGATTTTTTATCGGAGATCAGAATGCCATCCCGGCTGCCTTCACGATAAACGGTAATACCCTTCAGGCCGGCTTTGTAGGCTGTCATGTAGATGTCTGCCACGGATTCCACCGGTACATCTTCGGCCAGGTTGACAGTGGAGCTGATGGAGGCGTCAATGTATTTTTGAATGACGCCTTGCATCTTGACCCGGAAATAGGGGTCGATGTCATGGGCGGTCACCACATGGGGTGGCAGATTGGTGTCATCACCGAAGAGTTTTTTGATCGTAGGATGGACCACTTTGTATTCCGTGAATTGATCGCCGTACCCTTCGTTTTTCTTCACCCGGCGCTTGTAGCTGGTGGCGAAAATGGGTTCGATTCCCGAAGTTACCTGGGCCACAATTGCACCGCTGCCGGTGGGGGCCACGGTGAGAATGGTGGAATTCCGGATTCCGTTGCTCTTGATTTTGTCACGGATGCTCCGGCGGAGGTTTTTCACGAACTTACTCTGACGGTATCCATCCCAGTCGAAATTGGGAAAAGCGCCCTTTTCCCGGGCTAGTTCCATGGAAGTTTCATAGGACGTATCACGCAGCACATGCATAATCTCTTCCACGGCGGCGAGGGCTTCTTCTGTATCGTACTTGATGCCACGGGCCACCAGCATATCGCCCAGACCCAGGATTCCCAGCCCAATTCGGCGATCACTCAGCGCGTTTTCTTTCTGCTCCGGCAGCGCGTGCCGCTCGGCATTGATGTCAATGATATTGTCCAGAAAACGGGTTCCGTAACTCACAGCAATTTTGAATGTATCCATCATGAAATTGCCATCAGTGTCCACAAACCGGGCCAGATTCAGAGCGCCCAGGTTGCAGCAGCCACCGTCCGGCAGCGGTTGTTCGCCACAGGGATTGGTACTCACCAGGGGACTGCAGTATTCCGCATTGTGGAATTCTTTCATGGTGTCCCAGAAAATGAGGCCGGGCTCGGCGCTGGCATGGGCGCTTTCGATGATCGAGTCCCATAAATTACGCGCCTTCACGGACTTGTAAGTTTCCCCGCCCCAGACCAGATTAAAATCGGTGTCCTTTTCCACGGCTTCCATGAATTGGTGGGTTAACAGCACCGAAATATTAGAATATTTCACCTTATTCAAATCGCGTTTGATATTGATGAATTCTTCAATATCGGGATGGTCCACGCGAATGGTCTGCATATTGGCACCACGGCGTCCATGCTGGGCAATGGTGTTGGTGTTCTCGCTGAACAGGTTCATAAATCCGGTGGGTCCACAGGACTCACCGCCGGTACCGCCGATGGCAGCGCCTTTGGGGCGCAGAACCGAGAGATCGTGACCACAACCACCCCCGTATTTGTAGGTCTTGGCTTCATCAATGATGGCGCTGTAAATAGCGGAGATGGAGTCTTCTTTCACCGCTACCACATAACAGTTGTTCAGAGTGGTTTTAATGTCATCCCGACCGGCACCGTGCATAATGCGACCGCCGGGTACAAACCGAAAATCCTCCAGGATTTCAAAAAACTTGGTCTCCCAGGTCTCCACATCCTTTTCAATGGCTGCTGCGGCGCGTGCCATCCGTTCCCACAGATCACGGGGAGATTTCTCCCACGGCGCCAGATATTTATTCTGAAGTACCGAACGTGCCAGGTCATCTGAGCCGTAATAGGTCTCCATATCGGCGCCTAATTTTTCGGATTTGGTGGAATCCTTATCAGGGGTTTGGGTAGTGGATTTGGCTGGCGATTCAACCGGCACATCTACCGTGGGTTCGTTAGCGAACGGAAATTCTATCGTCTCAGACATGTGTACCTCAATTTTATCAGATTTCCTGCCGCTTCAGGCTGGGATACCGCGAGAGGTTACCCTCTCAGCGAATACTTAATTTGCTGTCAATTCAAGCGATGCTTTTTTGATATCGCCTGCGAATATATAAGCGAGGGACGTGTGGTTCAATTAAAAAAACACCAAATATTGGTGTAACGATGAAAAAGTTATCAACATGTAGTGCTAAAGCTTTACAACGCTTCAGTTTAGCATAAAGATGACCCGCAAGGTCACCTTAGGAAATAACCGGGGTTGGGAAACCGGCTGCATGGCAGTGTAATTTCAACTGGCGAATATTAAAACAAAGTAATTATGCCGTTAAGTCTGCCATTTTGACGGCCTCTAAAAATCGTAAAGGAGGGCAGCGTAAACCCTGCCCATACATCTCATTTTTCAGTTGAAATAAATTTTTCCACCGGTGGTTTGCTGAATTATATTAGCGCGCCTTTTTGGCATGCGAGTGTAGTTCAATGGTAGAACCTCAGCTTCCCAAGCTGATGACGTGGGTTCGATTCCCATCACTCGCTCATCTTTTTTAATCAGATTACAGTCAATATTATCCCAGACTATCTGTGCGATTGGAAACGCATAACAACAGTTTCCCGATATGTAAAACTGCTTGCCACGCCCATTAGCAGCGATAACTTTTTATAAGTATTAAATTGTTTAACAGTTACCGGAGAGGTCGTATGCGAACTCGTAACTTTCTCCTCTGCCTTTCACTTTTGGTCACCACATCCGTGCGGGCTCAGAACTTCACGCTGAATATCTCCAACCTGGCGGCGGTATACACGGTGCCGGTGGATACAAGCTTCCAGCGGCTGTATCTGCTGCAGGAGATGCTGGGGTCGGACTGGACCGATAGCCCGGGAAGCCTGGAGATAACCTTTCATAACACGGCTCCAAGTCCGATTACCTACACTTTCGCAGGCTTGATGCAGGTTAATTTGGGAACAGAACTAGTGGATACACTGGCATTTCAGATTACACCCCATTCCAGCCAGGATAGCGTTGAAACCGGACAGTTCAGCACCCCCAATGGCTTGGTTCCCGGCTTTCGGTATATTGATTTTCCGGGTGACTCCGTTTCAGGTGTAACCCTGGATTTTACCCTGGATACCCTGGCGTTCGATGAGCAGTACCTTTTCATCTGGTATCGGGCGGATACCTTGTCGGATTGGTCTCCATTCCAGCCGATGGCTCTGGGTAATATTTGGAAATACACCGGTGCTTTTCCGGCTTATAGTCGGGAACAGCTGGAGGTCATTGACACCACAACTTCCGGTGATACAACCATTTATACCGTCAGCCGGCAACGGGAATTTAGTGAGGGATATGGCGAAGGGGTCGTAACCGATACCGGAAAGGTTTTCACCCGGTCATCCGCACGATATAGTGTGGGGTATTATTCGGACGCCTATCTTGACCTGCTCATCTGTTCCTTTCAGTCGGTCATGCCACCCGACAACATTTGGACGCTGGAGGGAATTTTTCCCTATTCGGACGGTTCACTCGATTATGGGGTCGTGCTTA
>JAIPJQ010000048.1 GCA_021734065.1 Fidelibacterota bacterium
CGCGCTTCGTCCAATTGACTGGCGGTGAAATCCCGCTGCGCCTGCAGCACCAGAATATTGGTGGACTTTCCTACCCGGAATTTTTCCTGCTCAGCCAGGAGTTTTTCTTCCTGTAACTGACGCGTCACCAGGGTGGCTTCCACCTGCTGGCGGGTGCGCAACACTTCAACATATTTGGAACGAATGTCCAGGATGACCTGTTTCTCCATGTTACCCACCGCCAGTTCCTGTTGTTCACGGGAGACCCGCGCCCGGGCCAATTGCGCCGACGACTGCCGATTGGGAACGGGCATGGTAAAATTTAAACCCGTACTCATCTGCATATAAGGACTTCCCAAATCCGGTGTGGCATCGGCGAAAGTGGCGGCATAATTGGTTTTCCCCAGCGAAATGAATAAATCCAGTTTGGGCAATAATCCATTACGGGTCTGAGTAACTGCCAAATCCTGCTTCTGCAAACCCAATCTGGCCTGAATCAGGTCCGGGCGGTATTTCAATCCCAATTCGGTATGCACACCCACCGGATCCAGGGAATCAGCCGGCAGAGCCGGTGTATCAAGGGGCAGCGGGTAGCGCTCCCAAACCGCCGGTTGGTTGGGAAAAACCAGATAAATAAAGCGCAAACGCGCCTGCTCGTGCCGACTCTCGGCATCAATTAATTGACTACGCCGCGCAGCCACTTCTGCACTGACAGCAGCCAATTCCAAATCTGCCAACTTCCCCACATTCACCCGCTCCCGGGTCTCCTGTAATTGTTTTTGCGCAAGCGCCAACGAACTGGTCTGAATCTGAATTTCCTGTGCGGTGAGGTAGAGATTCCAGTAAGCAGCTTCGATGTCAGCCGTTACCGCCTCAGCGACCCCTTTCAGTTCGGACTCGGTGATATCCACATCGATCTGTGCTTTGCGGATATTGGCCAGGTTGGCTCCCAGACCAAACCCCTGCAGGAGTGATTGGGTCACGGTCAAATCCAGATTGCTGGCATATTGATCCGTATAGAGATTGGATACGGAACCGCTCATTCCACCGGTAAAATTAATCCGCGTCCCGGTGGGTAATGCCTGTTGAATGCCAACCGTGGCAGTGGTCGTGGTATCCTTAATGTCAAATGGATTGGCAGAAGCACCCAGACGCCGCTGAGACTGGGATTGACTCCGCTGCACGCTGGCAGTGACCGTGGGATCAAAAACGCCTTTTTGCTCCTTCACAGCCGTTTCACTCAGCACAGGCGCAATTTTTTTCACCAGAATCGTGGGATTGTTTTCCAGGCCGGTGACAATGGCCGTGTTAATGTCAATGGCCAGCGTGTCCAGGTTGACCGGATTGGCTGACGGCCGGCCATCAACCTGGGCTGACAGATTTGCGATGCTCACCAGGAAGGACAGAATAAAGAAAAAGACTGCTTTCATACGGTCAGGAGGTTCTTTCGATGGATTGATGCGATTTTGAATTGGCATTCCGGGACCGCAGGCGTTTTTCAAAAACGGCATAGATCACCGGAATCAACACCAGCGTGATGAGTGTGGCGCTCAACAGGCCGCCAATGACCACCCGCGCCAGTGGCGCCTGTGCTTCACCACCTTCACCAAAGCCGAAGGAGAGCGGAATCAACCCCAGAATCGTGGTCAGGGTGGTCATGAGAATAGGCCGCAAACGCCGCGCACCCGAGGTTCGGATGGCTTCCAATAATTCCATGCCGTGATCCCGGCGGAGTTGATTGGTATAATCCACCAGCAGAATGGCATTATTCACCACAATTCCCGCCAGCATAATGGCGCCGATAAACGCCTGCATACTGAAAATCGTTCCGGTGAGAATCATGGTCAAGACCACACCGATCAACCCCATGGGGATTGCGAACAGCACCACAAACGGATCACGCCAGGATTCGAATTGACCGGCCATAACCATGTAAACCAACAATATGGCCAGAATGAGTCCCCATAACAGTTCCTGGAAACTTTTCTGCTGTTCCTCGTAATCTCCGCCAAAGAGCAGGACGAATCCTTTGGGAACCGGAATGGTTTGAATGGCTTCCCGGATGTCACTCACCACCGATCCCATATCCCGTTCGGTGAAATTGGCTTCCACATTAATGATGCGTTCCTGGTCTTTTCGTTCAATGCGTGTGGGGCCTTCTTCATTCACCACATTCACCACATTCCGCAAAATCACCGGCTCACTGCGATTATTTACCACCGTCAGGTCCAGCAGTTCGTCCAAATCCCGGCGATCCTCTTCGCTCAATCTTACTAATATGCGGTACTGTTTGCCACCATCCCGGTAATAGGAGGCATGCGTCCCGCCAATGGCCGTCTGCAACGCCGCTCCGATGCGGGACACGGAAAGCCCCAGATCCGCCGCTTTTTGCCGGTCAATCCGGATAATCTGTTCCGGACTGCCCTCTTCCCGGCTGATCTCCACATCTGTAACCCCCGGAACGTCTTCCACCACTGCCCGTACCTGCTGGGCCAATTCATTGGCCGTGGCCAAATCGTATCCACGTACTTCCACATCCACACTGGTGGCCGAACCCGTTCCCATCCGCAGCAGAAACAAGCCCTGACCCGCCCGGGCGCGGATGGTGACACCGGGAATGCCCTTTAACGCTTGTCGCAGATGATTGGCAATCTCCTCGCTGCTTCGATTTCGCTCAGCCCGTGGCACCACAGTTACCCGAATTTGTGACGTATGTCCTCCGGTTGAACGCCAGCCGCCACCACCGATACGGGAGAACATGGTAATCATTTCCGGAACATCCCGTTCAATAATCTCTTCCACCATTTTCGTGGCTTGATCAATGACCTCCAACCGGGTTCCCACGGCCATTTCCAAATTAATTCGCACCTCGCTTTCATCGGCCGCCGGCATGAGTTCCACACCAATGAGTCGTACGAGAAAAAAGGATGCGATAAAGAGCCCCAGCGAGGTAAACACCACGGTGCGCTTATGACCCAATGCCCAGTTCAAAATGCCAGTATAACGCTGTTCCACTTTTTGAAATACCGCTTCACTGGCAGCGTAGATCCGACGCAAACGGCTCTGTTTTTGGTGTTCCTGCGCCGCCTGGTAATGGAGAAAGCGGGAAGCCAGCATGGGCACCAGCGTCAGCGCAACCAGCAGCGAGCAGAGCAGTGAGAAGCTCACCACATAGGCCATTTGCTGGAACATGATGCCGGACATTCCCCGGATAAAGACCACGGGGAAAAACACCACCAATGTGGTGAGGGTACTGGCCACAATGGCTGATGCCACTTCACCGGTGCCAATGTCGGCACTCTCTTGGGTGGTTTTGCCCGACTCCCGGTGACGGTAAATATTTTCCAGCACCACAATGGCATTATCCACCAGCATCCCGATTCCCAGCGCCAGCCCGCCAAAGGTGATGATATTCAAGGTGAACCCACCGAAATACATGACACCGAATGTGGCCACCACCGAGATGGGAATCGCCGTGGCGATAATAAATGTGCTGGAGATATTGCGCAGGAAGAGGAAGAGAATAACCACCGCCAGGATCCCGCCCAAAATGGTGGATGTCCCCACATTATTAATGGATTGTTTGATGTATTTGGAGGTATCAATAATGGGGATGAGTTTGATCTGCGGAATGTCCTGATTGATCCGCTCCATCTCTGCCTTTACCGCTTCCGCCACAGTAACGGTATTGGCGCCGGACTGCTTATTGACAGAAATACGGAGGCCCGGTTCGCCATTAATGCGGACCAACTGGGTCACTTCCTCCCAGGCATCCGACACTGTCGCCACATCTTTGATGAGAATGGGCGCTCCCTGACGCGTGGTGATGACCGTATTGCTGATCTCATCCAGGGAGCGATACTCCCCCAGCGTACGCACCAGAATATCCATGTTGCCTTTTTGGTAAATTCCGGCGGGGACATTCATATTTTCATTACGTAATGACGCCAGAATCACATCGGTGGAGAGCCCCAACGCTTTCAGCTTATCCGCTTGCAATTCCACATGAATTTCCCGGCTCAGTCCACCCCAAATATCCAGCGCTGCCACACCGGGCAGGCGTTCAATCCGGTATTTTACCTGATCGTCAATGAGTTGGCGCAGATCCAGCGGATTCAGATTACTGGATACACCTAAAATAATGATGGGAAATGCGGAGGGGTCAAATTTCCGAATCTGCGGGCGCTCCAAATCCTCCGGGAGTCGTCCCAGCACCCGGTCAATCCGGTCACGTATGTCATTGGCAGCCACATCCAGATCGGTACCCCAGTCAAATGAAACCCGTACCAGGCTGCGTCCTTCCGAGGAGGTGGAATTAATCTCCTCAACACCCTGCACGGCCGCCAGGGCTTCTTCAATGGGACGCGTAACCGATTCCTCAATCTCCTGGGGTCCCACATTTCCATAGCCGGTGATGACGGATATGGTTGGATAGCTGATTTCCGGCATTAAATCAATGGAAAGCCGGCTTAAAGAAACCGTGCCCAGCAAAATGATAATCAGGAAGATAATGGCCGTGAGAATCGGGCGGTTAATGGGACCTCTGGCAATACTCACGAGGCACGCTCCGACTGTTTCATTTCCGAATCTTCCGGCAAAATCACCGGACTGCCATCATCCAACAGGTGTTGTCCTAATGTCACGACCATGTCATTCAGCTCCGGCGCGACGATTTCGGTAAATTCTGCCGAGACGATACCGATTTCCACAGAGACATAGCGAGCAGATTTCACCTGCGGATTGACCAGATACACACCCGTCTCACTGCCCTGGCGCACCAAGGCTCTGCTGGGTACGTATTGGGCATTTGGCCGCTCTGCGGTCTGGATACTCACCCGGGCAAACATCCCGGGTTTCAGCGCGCGGGAGCCATTGGCAACCTCCACTTCCATCTCCGCTACCCGGGAAGCTTCCTGCAACATGGGTGCGATGCGGGAAACCGAGCCGTGGAATGTCCGATCCCGGAAAGCATCCACACTCACCTGAGCCGGTTGGTTGACCCGGATGTAGCCATAATCCCGCTCGATAATGGTGGTGCGCACAATCACCGAATCAATGCCAACAATGGAGAGGACAGCAGTATTGGGCGCCAGAAGCGCGCCTTCATCCACGAACCGTTCGCCCACAAACCCGGGTTTGGACGCTGTGAGCACGGTGTAACTCAGGCGAATCTGGGCTGATTTCAATGCCGCCCGGCGTTGATCCACCTGGGCCTGGGCTAACTGGTAACGCGATTCCTGCGCCGTATAGTTAGACAAGGCGGCATCCAATTCAGATGAAGAAGCGATACCCTTGGACTGGAGGGAGCGGACGCGATCCAAATCCTGGCGCGCCAGCTCAAATTGTGTTTCCGCTTCCGCCAGGGATGCCAGCGCAATATTAAGATTGGCCTCCGCCTCAATGACATTCTGCTCATACTCAGCATCATCTATACGAGCCACCACTTCCCCATCTTCAACCCAGTCACCAATGCGTTTGTACAGATTCATAACCCGGCCGGAGACCTTGGGTGCCACCACATATTTGTATTGGGGAAAAACGGTTCCTGTCAACTGACGCGTTTCCGCCAGATAGCCGTGTCGGACCGAATCCACCTCCACCGCCACCGGTGGCGGACCGCTCCGTGGACCGGCATTGGAGGAGCCGGTGTAAATCAGGCTGATAATCCGCCACAATAAAAAGAGAACAACCAGACCACCAATTCCGTAACCAATTTTTTTATTCATCCCTAGCCCTTGTTTTATCCCAAGTCTGTGAATCACCCGCTTTTAAAAATCTCAAAGGCACCTGCCTTGTTTTATACCGCTTAACCTGCAATGGCTGTGCCCGGCTGCCGGTCAGGCATAGAAAGAATAATATGTACACAAACTGAATTTGTTGCACACTTTTGTGACAATAACGAATGGGCGCATACTTGGGCAAATGGGCGTTAACGCACCATTTACAAGCGGGTAAGAACTCAGATTTTCAGGGGTTTTAAAATCTTATTTTGAACGCAATTTCAAACGTCCCAGAACACCAAAATGATCAGAAGGCATGATACCCTTAACCGGCTGATTGAATACCACCTTTGATTCAATCAACTCCCAGTCACCCCGTGCGAAAATGAAGTCAATCCGGTGTCGTCGGCGCGGTTTGGTGGCATCGTTTTCAGGTAACTGATACTGAATAATGTTGCTGTTCAAGGCATCATCCCAGGTGTACCCGGGCGTTTCGTTCAATTCTCCGTAAACATCAATAAATCCGGCCCGGATGTAACGCTCGATTTCGGGCATGCCCCGCATGGCATTGAAATCTCCCATGAGAAGCAGCGGTGCTTTGCCGGCGATTTTGTCAATGTAATTAAGCATTTTCACCGATTCGCCCTCACGCCAGCGCTGTCCCGCTTCTGCTTCCCTTTTATTGGCTGCGTAACGTTTTGGAGTCACCTTGCCTGCTGCGCTATCCGCTCGCCAGAGCGTTAGATGTTCCGGTGTAAGAAAAGGTGAAGCATGCCAGTGCGTCACAAAGACATAAACTTTCTCATTGCCAACCTGCACCGAACCAGCCACAACCTGGGTGGCATCTGTGGTATGGAAAGTGAAAAAGCGTCCCACCGGACCACCGGATAACTGCAACCGACCTTCCCATTTCAGGGACAATTCCGGTTTGGCCAGAATCACATCCCCTTCCCGCAAATTCACCGGCAACCCAATCGGTCCGGCGCGCACACCACCAATCCCCAAATGGTGAATCTCATCCATGCCCAGATCCCGGGCAATGCGTTCCGCATAATGGGGCACTTTATTGGCCTCATTTAATCCCAGGATATCCGGCTCTATCCGTTTAAGCTCGGTAATCAACGCCTGATATCGCGCTTCCCGATGCGCCACTGTTTCATACTCACCCATCTTCAGGTAACCCAGATAGTCCAGGCCGGACCAAACATTAATGGTTACCACCGTCAGGGACTGCGCCTGGAGGAGCGTACTAATCAATAGTAGCCCGGCTGCATGTTTGAAATTTTTTCCCAAACATCGTCCTCATGGATTCAGTTTCAGAGTGTATTCAGCGTGCTGCGTCACCAAATCCTCACTGACAAAATCAGTGTGATACACATTATTCACATAATCTTCCGTTTGATCACAATAGTAGGGACTGGCCGGAATGCCGGAAACACCGGTGGGGATGACCGTCTGACTTTCGTCCCAGTTCGCCGTGGAGAAAATATGGCGATGCGATGCACCGTCAGTCACGGCGTAGGGTCGGCCAAAATTATACGAATAGGGTCCCACCGTATGATTGCTGCCCCCCACCGGCCAGGGTCCACGATTCAGGTTAAAAACCTTGTCCAGCAGACTCACCGAACCCATGGGATGATTCAGTGTGAGCTGATGAATATCACCCCACTTCCAGCCATTCACTGTGGGTCCCCGCAGGTTACTCAATTCCTGAACAGCATTGCGAAATGCCATTTCGAGCATGTCATCGAATGTCTCTTCCACATCCGGTGTGGTCACGTCATCACACCATATAGACCCATTATTCCGGAAGAACTGATCAATACCGTATTTGGGCAGCAGACGCTGATCAATGTAGTCCAGATACAGACTATCACCCATTTCATCCCAAAAAACGGCTTTCACCAGCTCCAGATAGGTCTGTTCCCAAATAGCCGGCGCTGCCAATTCCGGATCCAGGTCGCCACTCCATTCGGACAATGCAGCCAGTGCATTTTCCTCTGTAGACGAAAGCTCTGGCAATTCCCCCAATGTCGCCATCACCCGTGGAAGATATTGCTCCACCAGTTTGGAATGCCGATCCGCCTGCATCTCCTTAATGTCGGCAATGCTCAGCTTCTCCTTATCTCGCAACATCTCACGGATTCGATCGATGCGATGCGGTAAATCGTACCAGTGGCTGATGTAATAGGGATAATCATCCGTAACCGATTTATTGTTGGCGCTGGAGACGAATCCTTCAGGCGGATTGAACACATGGGGCTGCTGCTCAAAAGGCACCATCCGCTGCCAGTCATACTCGGCCGTCCAGCCCGGCTGAATGCCAATACCATTACCATTCCGGATTGGAATACCGGCTGAACAGTAAATCCCGATATTTCCCGCAACATCTGCATAGGCCACATTCTGACTTACTGAAATGAATGTGCGGACTGCATTGGTGAAATCGTCCCAATTCTTCGCCCGGTTCAGTAAATAGACCGAGCGTACTTCATTGCTGTACTCATTCCCGATCCAGCGCATGGAGACGGAGCGATCCGGCAATCCCTTGAAATCCGAAATAACCGGCCCCCGGTGGGTGAATTGGAGCTTAACGGTGCGCGCTTCACCTTTACTCCCCCGAATCACCTCTTCCCGCACCTCCATATCACGCCATTCACCGTTGAATTCATATTGATTGGGATTGTCCGGATTGATCTTTTCCAGGTAAAAATCCATGTCATCCACCATCACATTGGTGAGTCCCCAGGCAATGGAATCATTGTGGCCGGCAATGACAAACGGAGCGCCCGCCAGTGCCACACCGGTTACATTCAACTCGCCGGGAATGCAGGTGTGCATCTGGTACCAAATTCCCGGTGCGAACAAACCCAGGTGCATGTCATTGGCCAGAATAGGCTTGCCGGTAACACTTTTTGCACCGGACACCACCCAGTTATTGGAACCCTGGAAGACCTCCAATCCCAACGCACCAAGCGGCTTCGCAGCGTCCCATAAGTCCGACCTGATCTGGGTTTCGGTCAGGTCCAGATGATACCCGTCATAAACCACCGAGGTGAATTGGGGAATGTTGGGAACCAGTTCCTGAACTTTCTCCGCGCCTAATTTTTCCGTCAGTTTCGCCAGAATAATTTCCGTTGACCAGGGCATGGTAAGATCCCAGGCCATATAGCCGATGAGATTAAGAGAGTGCTGTGGTTCCCACGGATCCGGTTCATAACCCAGAATGCTGAATTCCACCGGCAATTTACTCCCCCGGGATTCAATGTAGGCATTCACACCGTCAGCAAATGCCTGTGTCACCGTTTTTATTTGGGTGCTGGTGCTGTCCCAGACCAGCGATGATTTTTCGGAGATACGCAGCGCTCGCATGAGCCGATCGGTTTTCCACATGTCACTTCCAAAAATCTCAGATAGCCGACCCTGGGTCGCCCGGCGAATTAAATCCATCTGCCACAGGCGATCCTGCGCCATGGTGTACCCCACCGCCCGGTATAAGTCCGTTTCATTACTGGCGTAAATATGCGGCATGGCCTGAGCGTCCCGGTAAACGGTTACGGGCTGCTGCAAACCGCTGAGTTGAAGTTCACCATCGTAATCCGGTAAGCCCCGCGTGGCCAGATTATGGATGAGTCCCCAGCCCACCAGAACCAGAACGACGACAATTCCCAGTATCCAAAAACCAACTTTTTTGGTGCGCGACATAGACATAATTGCTTTCCTCCCCAGCGTTCATTCGAATACCATGTTCTGATTTTTTGAGTGTGAAATGTAACGAGAGAAGGTGTTATTGAGAATGGGAAAATGGGTGGTAGAGACTGGATTTCTTCCCTTTGATTTTTTTAACGGGCGTTCTTAGGCATCTCTCAGGTCCGGCGCCCGAGGATTTCATTGCCTCGCGCTGTAGAGCTTGTGTGAAAATCGAAATATAAGTAAAAATTTGTCATTCTGAGCCCCGCCTGTCCGTACGAAGCAACGCGGAGCAGGGTCGAAAAACAAATTTTTACTTTTCAAAAATTCAAATAAAACATCATTCCTAGTAATATTTTTCAATTAAGTGTTCTTCTGGCCATTTTCACACAGGCTCTTTAGTGCGTGGATAGCCATCTCTCGTCACCTTTAATTTGTGTCAGGGTCTACTGTACAAAGTAAGATGCTGAAACAAGTTCCATGCCCGGGCTGGCAGACGGCAACGAAATAAGATCGTCACCCTGGGAACTCGTTTCAGGGTCTTGTACTGAGAATTTCATTGCCACTCGCTCCAGCCTCGGCGGAGCCCCCGGCGAGCCACGCGTGGTTAACAGACACTCAACGAAAGCGGTGCTTTAGCCCCGATTGCCTGCAGTTTTATCAAACTGGAATCAATGCACATCCATTTTGAAATAAAAAACATTCCCCCGCGGCGAGTTGGGGCGGACGCCCACCTTCCCCTGGTGCGCTTTGGCGATCTGTTCCACAATGGCCAGCCCGATACCACTCCCCTTTTTACTGGCATCCAATTGCACGCCGCGCTTGAAAATTCGAACACGATCATTCTTCCGAATAGTTTTCCCCTGATCCGCTATTTCGATGATTACCTCATTGTTTGCCTTCCCGGCGCGCACCTCAATGATGTTGCCCTCCAGAGCATATTTCAGAGCATTATCCAGATAATTCTTGAAAATCTCGCTGATAATGGGATTGGCTCTCACCGTACAGGGGCCTGTAGAATGCTGCACCAGTTCAATCCCGGCCATTTTCATGGGTTGCTGATAATCCTGAATGACTTCCGAAAGGACCGTGGTCAGGTCCAATTCTGATTTTGAAATCTCCTGCCCGCTGGTGATCTTGGCCAAGGTGGCGGCGCTATTAATGACTGTGATCAACCGGTGGGAACTGTAATTGATGAGCTGAAAACGCTCGTCCTCCGGGGATTCCTTCAGCAGTAATTCACTGAGTCCGGAAAGGACATTGACCTGATTTAAAATATCATGGGCGATGATGTCCAGCAGCAGGGTTTTAAAATTATTTTCCCAGGCAAATCGCTCGGAGAGCTCCTGAAATCGTTTTCGCGAAGCTTCCAGTTGCTGCTCTTTGCGTAAGGTCTCATGGATATCCCGATCCACGCCACGAAAACCAATGAGTCGGTTTTTTTCATCATAAAGCGGCATCCCCGAGGATTCCAGCGTAATGGTTGAGCCGTCTTTATGCCTGAATTTTCCCCGAAAACCCTGCCAGGGGATACCATCCTTGATTTCCCGGTTAAACTTGGCGACACTCGCCTCGGTTACCATTTCCTCAGGCCAGATCTCGGTTACATGCATCCCCACAATTTCTTCCGGTGTATATCCTAAAATCTTCGCAATGGCCCCATTGGAATAGGTGTGGACGCCATTAATATCCATCTCCCAAACCCAATCAGACAAGGTATCCAGAAAGACCTTTAAATATTTCTGCATACCCCGACCCGCATCGCTTTTGGGGCGAATGAACTATCCTGATCATTTTTAATTATCCGGGGATTCCCCAAAATTTGTTCCCCATCCAATGAATTCCGATAGCATGAGAACGTAACTTGAAATTCACACAAATAAAACAGGAGTATGTGGTATGCTCCGGTCCGATTTCATTCAAATGGCTTGTAAGACCTGATGCACATGGCTGGCGACTTCCCTGCGGGAAAATGGTTTTTGAATGAAATTCACCCCTTCCCGGAGAATCCCTCGCTGAGCAATCACATCGGCCGTGTAGCCGGACATATACAGTATTTTCAAATCAGGGTGGGCCGCTAATAATTTCGCCGCCAGATCCTGGCCATTCATTTGCGGCATGACCACATCGGTCATTAGCAGGTGAATTTTTTCCGGTCGGGATTGGCTGATTTCAATAGCCTCCCGCGGGGAGTTGGCCGCCAGCACCCGGTAGCCCAAATACTCCAGAATCGTTTTCGCCAGATTCAAAATGGCAAGTTCATCTTCCACCAGAAGAATGGTCTCGCCATGTCCCGTGGGAATCTCGTCCGATGCCTGTGTGGCATGCTCTTTCATGGCAGTCATTTGCTGAGGCAAATACAGTTTAAAGGTCGTCCCCTGACCCGGCTCGCTGTATACATTGATAAAACCATTGTTCTGCTTTACAATGCCAAAAATCATAGCCAGCCCCAACCCGGTGCCCTGCCCCACCTCTTTGGTGGTATAAAAGGGCTCAAAAATCTTTTCCAGGGTCACCGCGTCCATCCCTTTTCCGTCATCACTAACGCTAAGGAGAACATATTCTCCCGGCCGGAAGCCCTCATGGTCCGCGCAATAGGCGTCATCCAGTGACACCAGTGACGTTTCAATGGTGATCTTTCCCACCCCATCAATGGCATCCCGGGCATTGATGCAGAGATTGGTGAGGATCTGGTCCGCCTGGGATGCGTCCATTTTCACGCATCTTCGGGCAGAACCCGGATGCCATTGCAGCTCAATCTCTTCGCCGATCAATCGCCGCAACATATTCAGCATGCCCGTCACAGTCTTGTCCAGATTCAACACTTCCGGTTGTATGACCTGTTTTCGTGCGAATCCCAATAATTGACGGGTGATTTCAGCCGAGCGATTCCCGGCTTTCTGAATCTCACGGATACTGTTACCGATGGGATGGTCCGGGTCCAACTCATTCAGCACAATTTCCGTATGCGCCAGAATCACACTGAGCATATTGTTAAAATCGTGGGCAACCCCGCCGGCTAACCGCCCTATCGATTCCATTTTCTGGGATTGACGTAACTGGTTTTCCAGTTTTCTGCGCTCCGCCTCTCCCTGTTTTCGCTCCGAAATATCCCGGACAATGGCCAGCAAAAAATTTTTACCGGATAACTCAATACTGCTCAGACTTACTTCAGCATCGAAGGGCATACCATCATAGTGGGAATGTTGCCACTCAAAAAACTGAGGATGACCGGCCAGAGCCGCATTGATTTTTCGCTTGGCTGACACGGTAGAAAGTTCACCATCGGGTTGATGTTTTGGTGAAAATGCGGTCGGTGGTTTGCCAATAATTTGTTCCCGAGTGCATTTGAACATGTCCAAAGTTTTCGTATTACAGTCAATGAATGTCTCACCATCCATGAGGAAAATGGCATCATTGGCTTTTTCAAACAGCGCCCGATACCGGGCTTCATTCTCCCGTAAGGCTGTTTCGGCAATTTTTTTCGTGGTGATATCTTCAAAACTGCCCAGCGCCCCTACAACTTCCTGCTGTTCATTCCTCAGCGGCACCAGGATATAGCGAATGTCCGTGGTTTTTCCCCATTTTGATGTGTATTTAACCTCATTTTCCACATGATGGCCGAACTTCATCACGCGTCGGAAATCCTCGCTTACGCCGATCTTCTGCAAAAGGGGAAAATCCAAAATATTGATGGCCAGGGTGGCTTCCATGGAGGGCGATCCCAGAATCTCAATAAGGGTGGAATTAGCCAGCAAAATTTTGCCGGTTGTATCAATGGACAGAATGCCCAGGGGTGAGAATTCCACCAACGACCGAAATCGTTGTTCACTTGCTTTGAGTCGGGCGGTCGCTGCTTCGTGAGCCTCGATTTCCCGTTTCAATGCCTGGTAATGGCGCGCATTATTCAGAATGGCGCTCACATAAATTCCCAACAGGTTCCCGGAGGTGAGTTCGCTTTCATCAAATTGTTTTTGCTGACGGAGCAGGGTAATTACACCCAGGGGATTGTGATCCCGGTCCGGCATGAGCACCACCATCAGATGTTCAATCTCATCCTTTGGTGTGTCGGGAATATGGTACCCGCCTGGCTGATTGGCGGCATCGTTGAATATCATACCGCGCCCGGCCTTCACGACTTTTCCGGCCAGACACTGGTCAACGGAGAGGTGCGTACGCATAATCTCTTCCGAATGGGGCGGTTCGTCAGAAAAAACCGGAAGCAGCCGTTTACCGGCATCCTCCAGCAGGTAGACCGAGACGCCACTGCAATCAAACAGGTCTTTTATTTCTGTGGCAAGTTTCCGAAAGATGAATTCTTCATCATCGCGCGTGATTAATTCCTGCATGATCCGGAGCAAGCGCTCCTGGCGTTTGAAAAGATTATCCGGGATTACTGGATCACGTTCCTCCGGAGACAGGTCAGGGTGTGATTTTTTCGATTGCTGTTGTGGTTTCATGATTTTTGTTCAGATGTGGGTGCGTGCGTCTCCTGGTATTTTGCTTCCGGCAGGGTTCCTGTTTTAGAGAGTATGTCGGTGGGTAAGTTTACAACTTTCGGCGCAATTCACCAAGGTAGAGATGGGTGGATTTTCGGAAAATATCCACCCAGCGTGTTGATGGGCGATAGAACAACGAACAGTAGAAATTCAATTAAAATGAGAATGCCTGACCAGGAGGATATTTTTGCGAGTCTCCTTTCGGGAAATCTTGATTCTGATTGGATCAAATGGGATTTTGGCGACAATCCACCAAGCCGGAATCTTCCACCTGAATGGTTGTATGAGCGATCTGGTGGCGGGTTCTCAGGTTATCACTGATTTTTTCGATGAGTCGATTCCGGTTGCATTCACTGCATAATGTAATATGGACAGTTAAAGCAGTTTCCGTGGTACTCATGGCCCAGATATGCAGATCGTGGAAACCGGAAATTTCCGGAATGGAATTCAAATAATTTTCGACGCCCGCCTTATCAATGTTTTTGGGCACCGCATCCAATGACAGACTTACCGAGTCTTTTAGCAAATCCCAGGTGCCGTAAAATATCACCACCGCGATGACGATACTCACTACCGGGTCCAGCCAGTACCAGGGCTTGAAAGTGAGCACCAGACCAACAATCACCACGCCCAGCGATATGGCGGCATCCGCGGCCATGTGCAGGAAAGCGCCCTTGATATTGATATCCTTTTTTCGTCCGGAATAGAATAGCAGCGCGGTAATTGTGTTGATAATGACGCCAATTCCGGCCACCAACATGACTGTGGGGCCTTGAATGGGTTGGGGGTTGGCGAAACGCTGCACTGCCTCCCAGATAATGATCCCTATGGCAACCAGCAGGATCATGGCATTGAGGAACGCCGCCAAGACGGAGGATTTTTTAAACCCATAAGTATAATTCCCGGTGGCGGACTTTTTCACCAGAATCGCCGCGCCCCAAGCCAGCAGCAAGCCCAACACGTCGCTAAGATTGTGCCCCGCGTCGGCGATCAAAGCCAGAGAGTTTGACAGTAAACCAAAGACCACTTCGATAATGATGAATGCCACATTCAGTGCCACACCAATGGCAAAGGCTTTTCCGTAATCCTTCCCTGCGGGGTGGTTATTTGAATGCCCGAGTGTTTCAGACATCGGCCGATCCTAATTGTTTCCGCGTTCTCACATTCCCATGGTTCATCATGGGTGGTTATTTAGTATGAGAAGGGGTGAAATTCAAGGGTGGATCGTTGCAACTTCACGGCCACGAATTTTAGTTAATAACCTGAACCAAATTGATGAGGGATTGAAATCCCGTTTTCTTGGAAAATCCGGAGGACTTCGGACACCGATTCCGGAAATTACCGGACAGCATTCCGTTTTTTACCGGACAGTGATTCCGGAGAATATCGGACACTTTCGGGGTATAGGCCGGAATAATATTTAGAACCCCCTTGGCGA
>JAIPJQ010000049.1 GCA_021734065.1 Fidelibacterota bacterium
AGTCCGGTGCCACCCAGTCCCTTGAGTTGATCGGTGCCGATATTGCCGGCCAGCGTGTTTCACTGCGGGTGCGGGGCGACATCAATATCAACGGAAATCTCACCAAGAATGATCAGTCCCAGACCGCCACTACCGCCAACCAGTACGAATCCACCAATTTCCAGATCAAGCAGACCCAGGCGTTTAAAATTGAAGGAAAAGTGGGCGACCGGGTGAGTATTAACGTGGATCAGGACAGTGAGCGGGATTTTGATTTCGAAAACTCGCTGCAAATCCACTACAACGGTACGGAAGACGAGATTATCCAGAAGGTGGAAGCGGGTAACATAACCCTGAATCTCCCCGCCACCAATCTGGCCACGTTCTCATCCAAGAGTAACGGTCTTTTCGGCTTGAAAGCGGTCATGAAGGTGGGTGCCCTGGACATTACCACCATTGCCTCGCTGGAAAAGGGTCAGCAGCAGAAAAAAACCTTCAGTGGTGACGAAGCTAGTGAGGCTCTGATCATCCCTGATTACCAGCGTATACACTCGAAGTATTTTTTCATCAATGAATTTTATCGCCGGAAATTTTATCCACTGAATGAAGCCGGTCTCCACATCCTTACCGGCCGGCGAGTGGTGGACATTGAGGTGTATAAATCTGTTACGCAGGGCAGTCAGTCTGACGATTCGGAACCCTACTGGGGTTACGCCCATGTGGATACCCAGGCGATTGCACGGTACTGGGTTCGCCTTCGGCAAAACCAGGACTATACGATTCAGGAGGATTTCGGAGTACTCCACCTGGAGCAGCCGGTGCAGACCGACGAGGTGCTGGCTATTGCCTACCGGGACAGTGCGCTTACGGATGCCGGTACGCTGGTGTATGAGTACGATCCCTTTGGGCAGACCTTGGTTTATCAGGAAGGTACGTTGGGGGAGGTAAGCACCACCGATACGCTGCAACTTGTCATGCTGAAATCAGATGATGCCCAACCCGGTCAGCCGCCCTGGGATCTGGAGTTGAAAAATGTCTATTACCTGGGTGCACGACCCATTAACAAAGATGGCTTTGAGCTGAAAATCCAGTACACTCGGACGTCGGAACCCACCGAGGAAGCTGACGATGACCACGCTACCAATTTTCTCCGGTATTTTGGGCTTGATCTCTACGACGAGAGTGGCAATCTTCAGCCTGACGGGGATGGAATTGTAGATATGGACAATGTAAACACCATCGACTTTAAGTCGGGAGAGGTGTTTTTACCTTATTTACATCCGTTCATGCCTGACACACTACCGGATGATGCCATACCGGAGCGCACCGACGCATTGGGGAATGTTCTGGGAAACGGTGGAAATCCCAATCTCACCGATCCGAAATATCAGAGCTTCTCCTTTTACAATAATTTGCAGGGTACCAGCAATTACGATAATGACGACAAATTCCAGTTTTCCGTCAAATATTCCAACAAGAGCTCGGTGATTAATCTGGGATTCAATCTCATTGAAGGGTCGGAAGAGGTAACGCTGGATGGTCGCCGTCTGCAAAGGGGACCCGATTATCAGATTGACTATTTTACCGGGACACTCACACTCGTGAATACCGCCGCCGATGCCGCCCAGGCTCCGGGTGCGCAGTTGGAAGTGAAGTATGAGCAGCACGAGTTTTTCCAGCTGGACAAAAAAATCATTCTGGGGTCGCGTGCTGAGTACAAGTTTGGCAAAAATGAGAAATCCTTCATTGGCGCCACGGCGTTGTTTTTCTCCAAAAGCAGTATTGATGAAAAAGTGCGCATCGGCAAGGAGCCCATTCAGAATTTCATCTGGGATGTGAACACCAAGATGACCTATGACATGGACTGGCTCACCAAAGCCCTTGACTGGCTGCCCATTGTGAAGACGGACAAGCCCTCCACGCTGAATCTCCAGGGAGAACTTGCCCAGGTACGTCCCAATCCGAATACGTCCAACAATGAAGAATTGGGTGATTACGGGGTTGCCTATATTGACGATTTTGAAGGCAGTCGCCGGGAGACCAATCTGGGTGTTCAGATGCGGAACTGGACCATTGCTTCGCCGCCGGTGGATGTGGGGACCGGTGTCATTTCCAAAAACAACCGCAAGCGTGGCTACACCTACTGGTATAATCCCTACCACCGCATTCCCACCAATCAGATCTGGCCCAATAAGGAGACCAGCGCCCAGGCACAAAATGATGTGACGGATGTATTGGTGCTGGACATGAACCCGGATTCATCTTTTTGGGTGAGAGATGATCACAACGATCCCACTGAAGCCTGGGGTGGTTTTATGCGTTCGCTGTCGTCCGGGTATTATGACCAGACCGAGTCAAAATTTCTGGAGATGTGGGTGAAAGGTGATGTGGGCCGGATTCACTTGGATCTGGGACTCATCTCTGAGGATATCCAATCGAGTCCCGCAGAGCAGTGGCGCGTGACGATTGACGGAAAAACCGTTGACAAGGGCTGGGGACGGCTGGACACGGAAGATCTGCCCAGCGCAACCTCTAAAAGGGGTGACGAGCTGGTTACGGAGGAAGAAGATGTGGGGTGGGACGGCTGGCTCCACACCCATCCGGATACGCTGGACTGGCATCCTGGTTGGGATTTATGGGCATTTGATCCCAATGCTACCCCTTTGGACTACTCTCGCACCAATGGCGGCGAGGGAAATTTTAATGCTGAGGGCGGCCGCTATCCGGATACGGAAGATTTAAATAAAAATGGTGCTCCTGATTTTATCAACGCTTACTTCACCGTAGCTGTGGATTTATCTCAGGACAACTATATCGCCGGACGAACCCAATATCTCAATGGAAGTTACACCGGCTGGAAACTGATTCGCGTGCCTCTGGTTGAATTTGACATCGCCGGTGATGAAAACGCCGCTAAATGGGAAAATATCAAGTACGCCCGGTTGTGGATGGATGGTGTTCAGGAAAAAACTGCGGTGCAAATCGCCACCATTGATTTGGTTGGGAATGAATGGCAGGAAACGGCCGGGGTGGGTGTTTTTTCCGAGTACGAGCGTCAGGATGTCGCTGCCGACACGATTCTCACAAATTTTGATGTGAGTGTGATTAACACCGAAGACAACCCCAATCGTTACAACCAGGATTCCCGGGATCCCTACTCGGCGCCGCCGGTGGGTGTGCGGGGCATTCAGGATCCCATAACCGGTCTGCGCTCCAAAGAGCAATCCCTGGTATTAAAGGTTGAGAACCTGCTGCCGGGACACGCCGTCTCCGCCCGCAAGCAGTTTTACGACACCAAAGACATGAGCCACTACGGAACCTTGAAAATGTTCATTCATGGCTGGGACCCGGACCGGCCGGATTATGAAGCTATTAATAACTTCACCCGCTATGAAGTCAATCCTGATTCCAGTACGCTGGAGTTCTTTCTGCGTCTTACCCTGAACAGCCAGGATGATTATTACGAAATTCGCAAACCAATTTTTGCCGGCTGGGATCCGCGCAACGAATTAAAAGTGCGCATGTCCGACTTGTCCAATTTCAAGTTATCCCTCAGCGATTCGGTCATTATTGATACTTCGGTGGTCACCACGGATAACGGCGATTCTACTGTGATTGACACCCTCACCTGGAACGATTTCCCGGAAGCACGGAAATACGCATCACGCAAATTGCCGGACGGCAGCACCATTGTGGTGAAAGGTGATCCCACCATTTCCCAGGTGAAATATCTGAAGACCGGCTTTCGCAATCGCGATCCGGTCCAGAGCATGACGGGTGAAATCTGGCTGGATGAATTGCGGGTCACCGATGTGGAGCGGGAAATCGCCACGGCTGCCACTGCCTCGGCCAGTATCTCATTGGCTGATGTGGGCAGGATTGATTTAAACATTGATAAGCGGGATGCGGATTTCCACAACGCCCAGACCCAATTCGGTTCCGGGAGTAATTCCATTTCCGCCGGCGTTAGCGGTAATCTGGCGCTGGATAAGTTTCTGCCTGAAAACTGGGGATTGTCCATTCCTGTCAACAGCAGTTACCGGTTCTCAGAACGCCAGCCGAAATATATTCCCGGGACAGATATCCGTGTCATGGACCTGGATCCTGCGTTGCGTGATACACTCAATTCCATTACCGATCTGACCACCTCTTACAGTTGGAATGTGAGTCTGAGTAAGCGGACCAAATCGGATTTCTGGCTCACCCGGTACACCGTTGACAATCTCTCCATGAAATTGGCTCAAAACCAAAATTACAGCCAGAGTTCCCAAATCGCCGGAAAGACGGCTGGCTCCACCACGGGCAACATCCGCTATAACCTGAGTCTGGGGAAAGACTTTACCATCCAGCCGCTGCGATTCATGGCGGGCTTTCCCCTGGTGGGTGAAAAAATCTCCGAATTCACCCTGGGCTACCTGCCCAGCTCTATCTCATTGGATGCCAATGGTTCGGAAAATCAGAGTAATACACAGAAGCGCAACAAAAATGCGGCGGACATAACCTCTCATACGCTTTCACTGACCCGGAATGTCTCGGTGGACTGGCCCATTATGCCCACGCTGAACGCCCGCTACTCCCGGAAAATGGACAATAATCTGGACTCCCTGGCCAACAAGAAAAAAGAGGTTCTGGAAACCGGCAATCTGGGACACATGGGAACCATGCAGGAGTCCTACAGCCTGGCCTGGCAGCCTCAGTTTTTAAAGCTGTTTTCACCCAATGTCTCCTATGCCAGTTCCTACCGTGCCGTGGACGCCATTACCACAACCACGCCCGGCGTGGATGCTCTGGTGAATGCCACCGCATCCACCAGCCTGAATGTGCGGCTGAGTGAATTGCTGGGATTGATTTACAAACCGCAGAACAAATCCGCTTCCGGTCGCCCGCCCCAGCCATCACCCCGTGACCGGCCAACCCGAACCAGACGCGATGAGAAGCAACCACCTCCTAAGACAGAGGAACCCAAGCAGGAAACCAAACCGGACAAATCGGAAGAAGAGGGACCGGGACTGATAAAAACGGTTTTCACGGGTGTTTATAAAGTGGTTGAAAAAATTGACCCCATCTCCATTTCCGTGAATAATCAGCAATCGCAAACCCGGAATAAACTGGTGTACGATGATTCCACGGAGATTGCCATCAGTGATGTGGACTGGCGGTATAAGTTGGGACTTACCGATTCGCCGGGTGATTTTGCCACATCATCACTGGTAACCACGCCTGGTTCTGAAAACCAGTCGGTGAATCTCTCGCTGCGCTCCGGTGTAAAATTCACCAAAGACATTTCCGCCCAGTTGACATTCAATCGCGTTCAGCGGGAGGACAACAGCTATGGGACCCAGGGCGTGACCAATAAGATTTCCTACGATTATCTGCCCAGCGGACCGCTTTTCGGTGAACCGGACCGGGATTTGAGCACCCTGGGTAAGCAGGGTATTCCCCTGCCGTCATTCAGTCTGCGCTGGTACGGGCTGGAGAAGGTTTCCTTCATCCAGAAATTCGCTTCCAGTATGTATCTGGAGTCGGGCTACCGGGGGAATCAGGAGACCAGCTATCAGCGGGGCAATGAGTTTAATGGCCAGACCATAACCGCCAACTTTTCCCCGCTCCTGGGTGTGACCATGACCATCAAACCGGGGATTAGTTTCAGTCTGAACTGGAACAATACCCGCAATATTTCCAATGGAACCGGCGGACTCACCAATATCAAAATGGATCAATCCATCACCAGCAATGTGGGGTACAGTCGCCGGTCCGGTATCAACATCCCGCTGCCCATGATGGATGATTTGTATCTGGAAAATAACATCGACTTCTCCATGAGTGTCACTTACAGCCAGAGCAGATCCTTCCAGGCGAATCCCGATGATACCGGTGCGCGTCTGAACATTGATTCCAAGGACTACAGCAAACAAATCATCGTGAATCCCAATATCAATTATTCATTCACCGACCGGATTACGGGTCGGGTGGGATATAATTTCACCCTTACCGATAATCGCATTTCGGGAACCCGCACCGCCAATAAGCTGGAATTTGGCGTGCGTATCATTATTAAGGGGTGATCCATGCAGTTTAAGAACAGGGGTGTTTTGCTGATCCTGACCGGCTGGATAATGACCATGGGGCGCGCTGATCTGTGGGCGCAAACCGGTTTCAGTGGTGACCGGGCCATGGATTACCTGGTGGCACAGTGCGATTTCGGTCCGCGGGTGCCCAATTCAGATGCGGCACGACAAGCGATCCAATATTTCCAGCAGGTGTTGCAAGCCAGTTGCGATACGGTCATTCTCCAACCCTTCGATGTTCCCGATCCCTATAGCGATGAGACATTGCATCTCACCAATGTGATCGGCCGGTTCGCGCCGGAAAAGACGCCACGGGTGATTTTGGGTGCTCATTGGGATTCGCGTCCCCGGGCGGATTTTGATCCGTTTGATCCCGATTCGCCCATCCTGGGTGCCAATGATGGCGCCAGCGGGGTCGCCATTCTGCTGGAAATGGCCCGCCACTTAAAGCAAACCCCGGCCAACATTGGTGTGGATCTCATCCTGTTTGATGGCGAGGACTGGGGCAAGGAGGGTGATTTGGACGCCTATCTCATGGGCAGTCGGCATTATGCGAAAAATCCGCTGCCGCCCCGGGCTAACTGGGTGATCATTCTGGACATGGTAGGAGATGCAGAGTTGGCGCTTCCGGTGGAGCCCTACTCCCATCGTCACGCGCCCAATCTGGTGCGCCAGGTTTGGGATATTGGCCGCGAGTTGGGATATTTCCAGTTCAAACCCTACCTGGGCACGCCGGTTTACGATGATCATATTCCCTTTATCGAGTTGTATTACGAAGCGATTGACATCATTGATTTTGAATATCCCAATGCAGATGAAAATTTTTGGCACACCCATGAGGATACACCGGATAAATGTTCGGCTGAATCGCTGGAAGCGGTGGGGAATACAGTCTTAACCTGGGTCTATCGTCAATGACAATGAAACAGCAACAGGGAAAAGAACCAGCGGTATGGCAGTTGGTGAATGTGGTGATTAAGCCGGAATGGTTGGAACTGGCGGCCGACTTTGCCATGGGACTGGGGAGTTCTGCCGTGGTGGAAACCCCCTCCGGATTTCAGGTGGCTTTTCCCGGAGAGAGCGCTGATGTAGCTGCCCTTGGTGCGCTAAAGACCTATCTCACCGAGGTCGGCGCCGGGGCGGAGGTCACCAGTACTCCGGTGGTGGAAACGGACTGGAACGCCAACTGGAAGGCATTTTTCAAACCCACACCCATCGGTGAGCGATTGTGGGTGATACCCGAGTGGGAAAACCCGGATGTGCCGCCGGACGCCATCGTTATCCGGATTCGACCGGCCATGGCTTTTGGGACCGGGACACACGAGACCACCCAATTGTGTATGGAATTTTTGGAGAATGTCATCAGAGGCGGCGAGAGCGTGCTGGATATTGGCGCCGGCAGTGGCATTTTGGGCATCACAGCTTTGAAATTAGGAGCGCAGTCGGTTTTGGGCGTGGAGATTGATGCGGTTGCGGCAGCGAATTTTCATGAGAATACCGAATTGAATGGCGTGTCGGATGGGATGATACTCCAAATCACGCCTGAGCCGCAGTTGGCTGCGCCTTATGAGGTGGGGGTAGCCAATATGATTCAGAGCCGGCTGGAAGATGCGCTGCCCTTCTATCGGGAGGCTGTGAAGCCCGGTGGGACGGTCATTATTTCCGGTGTTTTGGCGGAAGATGACGCTGATTTCCGGGCGTTTCTCAGTAAACATTTGCCGTGGCGGATTATGGCTGCGCGAACCAAAAATGAATGGATTGGATATCAATGTATCGTGGAATCGTAATAAAATTTCTGGCCGGGTCAGCCATTTTTCTGACCCTCAGCCTGTGGTGGGCTTGTGATCAGCTTCCTACTTCTATTGAGGATAAAACCCAAACCGATCCGCTGGCAGGGGAATCTGTGGTGGTTTCGGTGTTGGCGTTGGATTTTGATTATGCTGCCGGCAGCTTTTTCGTCACCGTGAAGGTGCTGAGCAAGGATAGCGTGGAGCGTGTGGTGGGTGGGTTCTTCTTTGATGACAGTGTGTACGCACAACTGACGCTGGCGGATGACGGGCAGGGCGAAGACATTTTACCCGGGGATAATCAATACAATGCCGTGTGGTATGCTGGTGGAATCGACCCGGAGGTACAATCGGACTGGGATTTTACAGCGACGGCCTACAGCGTATCTGGTGATTCTGCCAGCGCCGGGACATCAATCCATCTGATACCACCGGAACCACCGGTTATTGAAACGATTCTGGCACCTGACACACTCTATCTGGACGACACGGATTGGGCGCTGGACACACTTCGGGCGCGCGTTTCTCATCCGGAAGGTCTGGATGAAATCCGGGATGTGTTTTTTCGTTCCAAACGTCCCAGTGACAGTGATTTCGGTGCAGCGTTTAACCTGTGGGACGACGGCGGCGAAACCGTCCTTTTTATCATTCCAGTACAGAATGACACGCTGCGACTCACCAGCTTTGATGCCGTTGCCGGGGATGGCGTTTATTCCTTTCCCATCGCCTTGAATCCGTCGGGACAGACCGGCACCACGTACTACCAGTTTCAGTCCCGGGCGTGGAACGGACAGATCAGCCCAACCGTCACGGATTCGCTGGTGATTTTACCATCGCCGTCAGCCAGCGGTTCCGCATCCGGTACTTTGTCCACCGTAGCAACCCAGAATCCGTGGAATTGAGAGGCTTATGCAATTGACCAATACTTCGAGGAGACGGATAGTCCTCACCGGATTCCTGCTAACGCTCGGGATTTCCCTGGCACAGGGACAGCTTCTGCGCCCGGTTTCGTTCCAATTGGCAGGTGGTGATTCCACGCTACCGGGATTGATTGGGAATGGCATCAGCGACATGAAAGCCGCGGGAGACACGATTTGGCTGGGGTCCGGTCATGGTTTAAGCGTGACCCGGGACGGCGGAACCAGCTTTCGGAGTTTTTCCCGGCAATTTTCTGATATTGGCTATGGCGGTGTCTCGGGATTAGCAGTGGCTGGTGACACGGTCTGGGCTGCATTTGCCGTAGATTCGCTGGTGGGGGAGGAAAGTGCCCAGACCGGCGTGGGCATTGCCCGCACAATGGATGGTGGCGAAAGCTGGACACGCCTGCCACAACCCATGGACACACTGAAGTGGCATTATATCTGGAATGATGATCAGACACAAATTATTGATTCCACGGTCCAGGTATACTCCACCATTCGGGTTTTTGGTCAGGACATTTCCGCGGTGGATGTGGTGACGCCCATAAAAAATGTGACCTTTGATCTGGCGTATGACGGCAAATGGCTGTGGGCGGCGTCATTCGCAGGCGGATTGCGCCGGTCCGGAGATCTTGGCGAGACCTGGCAGCGGGTTTTACTGCCCTGGGATAATGCGACGCGCCTGGACAGTGCCTTGCTGGTGGAATTAGCCGGTCAAATCGCCGCTGACACGGTGGGAACCAGGCAATATGCCCTGGATCCGGTGTTACATCTGAACCACCGTGTGTTTTCAGTCATTGCCTGGGATGATACGGTCTGGGTGGGCACAGCCGGCGGCATAAATGTGTCCTACGATGGTGGCCGAAGCTGGCAGCACATGAGCAGTTCAACGACCAACATGAGTGGCAACTGGGTGGTGGCCTTGCACCGGCAGCAACGCAATGACGGCAGAGCGGTGATCTGGGCTTCGACCGTAACCACCGGTGGCAGTGAGGTTACCGGATTGAGTTATCATTATGAAGATGAGGTGGGAAATTATTGGTACAGCACACTTTCGGGCTTTCGAATCCATAATTTCGCCAGTACCGATGAAGCGATCTATGCGGCCGGTGAGTTGGGCTTGTTCAAATCCAAGGATGGTGACCATTTTGCTTCCTTCCCGCCCATCCGCAGCGCAGATGGTTCCACCAATATTTTCAGCGACGCGGCGTACAGCGCGCTGGTACGGTCGGATGGCGCGGTCTGGGTGGGAACCGGTGACGGCCTGGCCATTACCTACAATGAAGGGTTGACTTGGGAAATTGAGAAAGCCCAGGCGGAAACCAAAGATCAGGAACTCATCGCTTACCCCAATCCATTTTTTCCGTACCACAGCAAACAGCTTCAGGGCGAAGGCCATTTGATTATTCAGTACGAGGTGAAAGCAGGTGAATCCCTTTCGCTGAAGGTTTTTGATTGGGCGATGTCAGAGGTTGTGACGTTACTGGATGGCGTTTCTGCCGCGCTGACCGGTTCGCAGGAATCGTATTGGACCGGCCGGAACAGCACGGGTCACCGGGTAGCCAACGGAACCTATTTTATTCAACTGAAGCAGGGCGAGCAGGTTACCTGGACGAAAGTGATGGTGATAAATTGAGACGGATGGTTGTAAATCTTATCATTATCTTGACGGTATTGTTTGGATGGAATCGTGCTGCCACGGGCGCCGTGGGTGGATATGCCGGAACCTTTTTACGCCTGACACCGGATGCGGTGAGTGCCGGTTTGGGTGGCATTACCCTGTTTAACAATGCTTCCGGTTACGCCTTTTTTCATAATCCTGCCGCACTCATGGAGAGCAGGCGTGGCATTCACGCCGGAACAGTGAATCTTCCTCTGGACCGGCATTTGTACGGACTCAATTACACCATGGAATTGCCCCCAACCGCGCATCTGGGACTGGGTGTGATGAGTGCCGGCACCCGGAATATTCCGGGGCGTGATTCCCGTGGATATTACACCGGTGAGCTACAGGATGAAGAACGGCTGCTGGGCGTTGCCTTTGCCAATGATCTGAGTTCCCGGGTAGCGATAGGCGTGGTCCTGAAACTGATCCAACACAAACTCACCGGCGCTGAGGATGCCTGGGATCTTTCCGCCACCGGATTTGGTCTCAGTACCGGATTAATGGTGAAAATGACACCATCTACCACCGTGGCGGTAAGTCTCCAAAATCTTCAACTGAAGTACAACTGGAATACCGAGAGTCTTTTCACCTCCGGTCAGGGACAGACCTACTCCGAACCGTTTCCCGTGCTGATGGCTGTGGGGTTTCGGCAGAAATTGGGACGGTTTCAGGTGATGGGTGAAATGGATTCCTGGCTGGGCGGCGAAGCGTATCAATACCGTGGTGGTCTGATCTATTCGGGTTGGCAAAACTTAACCTTGCGAACCGGTGCCCAGTATGTGGATGCAGCCTTTTTGCCGGGGTTCAGCGCCAGTTATCACCTCCCGGTGGAATTTGGTCCCCGGATGCAGATAGATTATGGCATTGTTCTTGGTGTCATTGGTGAAGGTGTCCGCCAATATGTGAGTTGGGAAATGGAGTTCTAATGTCCTTTAATCTAATACCATTCAAAATCCTCCGCAGCCTGACCGGGTTGGTCCTGATGACGGCAGGGGTGAATCTTTTCGCCGCCGGAGGGGGGTTGTCCGTGCTTCAATATCCCATGACTGTTCGTTCCGCCGGAATGGCCCAACTGCTGGACCCGGTCAACACACCCACCGCTCTGTATAGGTTGCCGGATCGCCAGGCGGATGTGTCAGCCTGGCAGTGGATCAGCGGGGTGAACGGATTGGCGATCACGGTGAACCGGCAGCCGGTGGCCGTGACGCTGAATTATTTCAATATTGAGGGATTGGAGTACCGGGATGAAGTTCCCACCGAATTCCCGCAGTATGATTTCGGCTACTCCAATGCTGCATTGGGCATTACCATGGGTCAGCTAATCGGTAAAGTCCAAACGGCTGCAAATATACAATATTTATGGGAGCGCACGCTGGATTACAGCGCCGGTGGAGTGGACCTGAATCTGGCCGCCAGTATGAATTTCTCCGAAGGGCTGTTTCTTACCGGGGGCGTGCGGCATCTGGGGGTTATGTCCGCATTGCGTGACGAATCCAGCGACCTGCCCACAGCATTCTTCGCCCAATTGGGGTACCAGGCTGATCAATTGGGACTGACGGGTGAATTGTCCGGCGGTGATTTTCCGGTGAAACTGGGCGGAGAGTACACTTTTTTGACCATTATTCATCTCTATGGCGGTGTTCAAATGGGACGGGACGTGGACGCGGCGGGGGGTGATTTTTATCCGTCTGCAGGTTTTGAAATGGATTTTCAGACCTTCACGCTGGGGTACGCATTGTATCAAATCAACCATGTACTGGGTCCGCGCCAGTACATTTCCCTGGCCTGGCGGTTTTAGCGTAATTTCCCGGCCCCCAAAGACCGCCAGAACCACTCTCAGTCAGTAAACGCAATTCCTGACAGATACGGTGATTTCACTCCACCCGGTCCCGAGTGCGCTTTGAAAATGTCCAGGCGATGCCGGGATTATGAGACGGTATTCGAATCAATACCTGGGATGGGTAATAATCAGGTTTCCAGCGCTTCCCGCACTTTTGTGGTCAGGTCGTGAATAGCAAAGGGCTTTTGGAGAAAATGGAGATCCTCGTCCAGGATTCCGAAGGGTGAGATCATATTGTCGGTATAGCCGGACATGAACAGGACCTTAATGAGTGGCCGGGACTGGGCCAGTTTCTCGTATAAGACTTTGCCATTCATTCCGGGCATGATTACATCGGTCACCAGCAGGTCTATTTCGTCATTGGTGGCGTCGGAAAGCGTGAGTGCTGCTTCAGCATTTTCCGCAGTGAGTACCGCATATCCCTGATGTAGAAGGATGTCACGCACCAGTTCCCGGGCCATGACTTCATCCTCCACCACAAGGATTGTTTCATTGCCACCTTTTGCATCATCTATTTTCTTTTCAGTGGGTTTGGATGCCACAGATTCCTCCAGTTGGGGTAGATATACTTTAAATGTAGTTCCGACTCCCGGCTCACTCAAAGCAAGGATCCGGCCGTTATGTTGTTTGATAATGCCATACGCGGTAGCCAGCCCCAATCCGGTACCCTTCCCGCGCTCCTTCGTTGTGTAAAACGGTTCAAAAATATGCTGTAATGTTTCACTATTCATCCCATGACCGTTATCGCTCACCAAAAGTATCACATAAGCTCCCGGTTCAATTTCCTGACCACCTTCCACGAGGGCTTCATCCAGCACCGCTGTTCGTGTTTCAATGCTGATGACACCGCCATCCCGCAAGGCATCCTGCGCATTCCCTGCCAGATTCAGGAGAACCTGCTCAAGCTGCGATGGATCGGCATTGATGACGGGCAACTCCGATGCCAGCCGGTAGGTAATTTGGACATCCTCCCGCACGGTTCGGCGCAGCATGGAGGTCAAATTGTTAATGATCTGATTCAGATCCGTCACCTGCATCTCAATGACCTGTTTACGCCCGAATGCCAAAAGTTGGGTAGTAAGTTCCTTGGCACGCTGCCCGGCACTGTGGATTTGATCAAACGTGCTGTGGAGCGAATCATCCTCCGCCAGTCCCAACATGGCCATTTCGGAATAGCCCAGAATGGGCGTGAGCAAATTGTTGAAATCGTGGGCAATCCCGCCCGCTAAAAGCCCCACCGACTCCATCTTTTGCGATTGCTGGAGTTGCGTTTCCATCTGCATTTGGCGGGTAATATCGCGTTTAATAGCCACCAGATTCACAATCTTGTTTTTCCCGTCCACCACCGGTGAAATGGTAGCTTCCTCCTCATACGTAGAGCCATCCATGCGATGCATGGTGGCGCGGCCGGTCCAGCTTTTATGTTGTTCAAGCGCTTTTCGGATACCCGCCAGGGCAACAGCATCTGAATGCTCGGGCTGCAAATTCCGTAAAATGTGCCCCATACTTTCTTTCCGCTTATAGCCGGTGATCCGCTCAAAGGCTGAATTTACATACTGAACCATCCCTTCCGGATCGGTAATGGCCACCGCTTCACTACTCTGGTTGATGGCTGCCTCAAGTCGCAGACGCTCCTCCTCCGCCTGCATCCGTTCCGTAATATCCACCGCCACACCCAAAAGCCCGATGGGTGAGTCTGCGTCATCACGAATGATGGCAGTGGACAGGTAAATGGGTACATTCGTACCATCTTTGCGCCGATTGTAAAGCTCGCCGTGCCAGCCGCCCTCACGGGTCTTATGAAAAATCTCCTCATTCATGTCCGGAGGATTCCGGTCACTGTGCAAAATGGTGGCGTGTTTCCCAATCACATCTTCCAATTCATAACCGTAGAGCTTACAGAACGTGTCATTCACAAAGATGATGCGATCATCCAGATCGGTCACCGAAACACATTCACTCAGGTGACGGAGCGCCTGAGCCGTCATGGTCACCTTTGCTTCAGTGCGTTGCCGCTCCAGGGCATTCCCGATAATCTCAGCGGCTATCTGCAGGTAATTTTTTTGATGCTCCGCAAAGGCATTTTCCCGCTTCATTGAATTGAGAAGCAGAAAACCGCCTACTTCATGATTCAGCAACAGGGGCGCGATACCAAAAGATTGAACACCATCCGGCGTGAGAATGTCCTTCACGGAACCGGAGCCGTCATCCAGTCCAGAAAGGGAGTTAAAAACAAGGATCTCTCCTTTCGCCAGTTGTTCTGTGAGCCAGGGAAAGCGTTTCGCATCATAATGATGGGTTTCAGTAGCGGCGGCTTTTCTGTTTTCTACCTCCCAGGAATGGGTTTTGGAAATGGCGTGCTGGTCTTTGGTAAATTGAAAAACATCCACACTCTCCACCCGGATCAGCTCGCCCAAAATCCCCAGGGCAACATCAATAGCTGCATCCGTATCATAACGGCCCACAAATGTAGCGGAGATGGCAGACAGGAGCTGTTCAGCTTTCAGGCGCTGGTTGAGATGCTCCTGAATGCGTTTCTGGTCCGATAGATCCAGGGCAGCCCCGATTAAGCCGGTTACCGTACCCTTTTCGTCAAATGTCGGTTCCAGCACCAGATTGATATATAGCATTTCACCGTTGGTGGACAGGATCAATTCGGACTGTTGCGGCTTACCTGTCGCCAGAACCTGCTTTTTCAATTCAGTAACTTTTTGCTGCTCAGCTTTCGGCAGCCGGGAGAAAAGATGATTCTCCGGTGTATTTTCCAAATTGTCCCCGTCACCGGCGGGGTCATACATCCAGGTGTAACTTAATTTGGTGTCCTGCGAGAATACCAGGATGGGGACATGGCGCAGTGCCACCCGAAAGCGCGTTTCACTTTCCTTCAGCGCCAGCATGGTCTTTTTAAGCGGTGTAATGTCGTGTTCAATACCCTGGACGCCGATTTGCCGACCATTCTCATCCCACATCGGTCCCCAGCTTCCCTGAAACCAGAACCATTTGCCGTGAACATTCCGCATCCGGAAATCAACATTTTCAAAAGCCTCTCCCT
>JAIPJQ010000050.1 GCA_021734065.1 Fidelibacterota bacterium
CGGGGTTTTGGAAAAACCCAGGAGTGGGATTAAGAGAACAATAATTATGAGTGTATGTCTGCTTTTCATGAATCAGCACTATCCTTATACATTTGCCTCAAGGCAAACAGAAACATGAGTTGAAATCCGAACACTCAGAAGGGTTTTAATTATTCGAGCCAAAAGAATTCAGAATTCCTAATTAACAAAATTCAAATTATTTGTACGCCCCAATACGCTTGATAGCAAATCCATATATCTTGATTTCCGGAAGAGTCAGAGGATTAACCAAGTCCGAAACCATCGGTACATAGGAAACGCTAAATTCCATCTGCGTCAATGCGTCCGCTCCCATTCCCACACATGCTTCATAAACTTCGTCGAGGAATTCTTCAGACAGTATCTCATATTGCCATTCCCTCTTTTCCTGGTATGGGGCTCCCCCAACACCTTTCTCATAAATCGCCTTTAACTCGGGATGGCTGGTTGTGTCTCCGGTTAAAACTTTGAGTTCTGCCCGAGGCCTGTATGTCATGGAAATCAGCCCTACAGATTCATAATCAGCTTCATATTTATCGGGGGTGAATAAAAAGCCCTGGTTCGAATATTTGGTAAAATCCATTCCAGTGATGATACTATACTCTGGTATGACCTGTGGTGGTTCGGTACATGAATAACTTATTGCCACAATGATCAAGACGATTAAGCTCATGTGTTTCATTCAAATTTCTCTCTTCATTCATCAGTTTTTCAGAAGTGTTAAATCATGAAAAGTTAAGCAGATCGTCTTTTGATAAAAGCATAAACGCGCGGAATCGCATGCTTATGAGACCCTGAAATAAATTCAGGGTGACAGTCGATGGTATTTCGTTGGTAAACGAGATCCCTCCGCTTCGCTACGCTCCGGGTCGGGATGACAGGTTATAATCGTGCCCGTACTCGTCAAATCCGTAGACCCTGAAATAAATTCAGGGTGACTCTTTCATTGTAATAATGTGCAGAATCCGAGTTCTACGCTTACACTTACTCTTACTCTTTCTTCTTTCTCTAAACATCCCAGCCCCTCATCGCAGTCCACGCCTCTGACGATTTTTCCGGCAAAAAAACTTTCCCTTTACGATCGCTGCCTTTGCGGGGATATTTACGCTGCTATGAAATTGCTATCGTTACATCGCATCACTTTGCTGACCCTGCTCATCCTTTTGCCGGGGCTGAGTGCGTGGGGTCAGGTGGATGAGTTCGATAAACGCATTAAAAGCAAATCCAGCGAACTGGAGAGCATTCGGGCTGAAATCAAGTCCATCTCCCAAAAACTCTCCCACACCCAGCGCACTGAAAAAGATGCCATCTCTAATCTCAACAGCCTGGACCGGCAGATTTCACTGATTAAGCAGTTGAAACGGGAACTGGTACGGGAACGGGAATTGAAACAAAAACAGATCAGCCTTCTCCAGGCCACCATCTCCGCCAATCAGGAAAAAATGGCGCTGCTGCGCCGACGGTACGCCACCCGCGTCGTGAATGTCTATAAAATGGGAGCCCGGGAAGATTGGCAGTTGGTCATGAGCGCCGCCGACCTCTCCCAGGCATTTCAACGCATGTATTACCTGAAAGCCCTCCACCAGGCCGAAGCCAACCTTCTGGATCAGATTCACCGCACCCTGAAAGACACGGACGCCGCCAAGGCAAAACTGGAACTTCGCCTGGCTCAGGTTGCTGCCAGCCTGGAGGAAGAAGCTTCCACTGAAAAACAGTTGCTACGCAGCCAGACGGAAAAGGCCCGTGAGTTGAAACGCATTCGCCGGGATGCATCTTCGCTGAAACAGGAGTTACAGCAGAAAAAAGATGCCGCCAACGAGCTGGAAAAAATTATCGCCGGCCTGGAGCAGGAGAAGAAGCGGCGCCTGGCAGAACTGGCCCGGAGACGGGGAACCAGCGAGCGACAGGCTGCCACAAAATTCGCCAACATGAAGGGCAAGCTTCCCTGGCCCGCCCAGGGAAAGGTCACGGCCAAATTCGGCCTCCAACGCAATACACGTCTGAAAACCGTCATGGATAATCCGGGCATTGATATTGCCGCCGGAAAGGGGACGCCGGTGAAGGTGGTCATGGACGGAATCGTGGTGGCCATTACCTGGATACCCGGTTTCGGCAATACACTTATCGTGGACCACGGTGGCGGCTTTTACTCCGTCTATGCCCATGTGGATGATGTGCGGATCAGCGCCAATGACTATGTGGTGAGTGGTGAAACCATTGCAAATGTGAGTAATTCTGGTTCCTACGACGGCCATAAGCTTCATTTTGAGATTTGGGCTGATAACAACAAATTGAACCCCCAGGAATGGCTGAGACGGTAGCATTTAGAAGATGAAACTTTTTCCCATCATTGGTCAGGACAACTTCCTTAGGCGATTGCAGAACCTGCTGAGTTCCGGCCGTCTGGGACATTCCCACCTGTTCACCGGTCCCGAAGGCTCCGGGAAAGACGCGCTGTCACTGCAATTCGCGGCAATGCTGAATTGCACCGGTGAAGGCGATAAACCCTGTGGTGACTGTTCATCGTGTCATCAGTACAAATCCCTGGAACACACGGCATTGCACCTCATTTTTGCCCTGCCCAATAAAAGCAAGGGCTCGGATGAACCCGATCCCTACAAGGGTTTCAATGACGATGACATGGCTATAGTACAGGCAGCCATCGCTGCAAAAGCGAAAAACCCATACCAGCCGATCCAGCTCCCGGGTGCGAATAATATTCGTATCGCCAGCATCCGGAAATTGCGCCAGGATGTGTATCTGAGCATGAATCCGGGCATTACCAAGACCGTGGTGATTCTGGAAGCTCACAAGATGAACGGCGAATCCTTCAATGCCCTGCTGAAAATTTTGGAAGAGCCGCCGGACCGAACGGTTTTCATCCTCACCACCGCCTATCCGGACCGCATTCCTACTACCATTTTATCCCGCTGTCAATACTACCGCATCCCCCCCATCACCACAGCCGATCTGCAGGGACACCTGGAAGACCATTTCGAACTGCCGCCACCGGAGGCCCATGTGCTGGCCCGGCTCTCGCAGGGAAATGTGCGCCAGGCGACCTACTACGCCGCTGACAGTGAGCGGAAATGGCTGGAGGTGCTGCGTCAGATCGTGAAAGTGATGCTTTCCAAGCGGTACAGCGAGCTTCGGGCGCTGGTAAAACAGTTGGCAGATAAAAAAAATATTTCCGAGGAAACACTGCAACAGACCTTGTCGGTATTCATTTTGTTCCTCCGGGATGTGGGTGTGGGCCAATCGGACGAGCAACAGACGATCTGGCAGGAAGAGCGGGATGCGCTCCTGGCCTGGTCGCCCCATTTTGACGCGCGGGAAGCCGTTGCCAGGGTGGAACGCTGCAAGGATGCATTGGACCGGAAAGTCTATTTTCCCCTTGCATTAACGCGATTATTTTTTGAACTAAGGCAGATGGTAAGAGAAACACAAAAAGAATATCAGCAGTAAGTTAGAACGATTGGTCCACACAATTCATTATCCATGTTATTTATAATAGATGATCATCCAAATTCTCAGGAAAGCTAATCCATGCTTATAGATGACTTATTTGTAAAAGTTGAGTTCAAGGGCAATCGCCGGGAAATATTTCTGAACAATAAGCAGAATGGTTTCCGTGCCGGCGACTATGCAGTGGTGGAAGTAGAGAGTGGTCTGGATCTGGGTACGATCCGCACCCGGGGCTGCGGAAAGGGCAATTGCGACGGGGATTGTCAATCCAGAACCAGTGATAATGGCAACGGCAGCAGCATTAAATCCACCGGACCCGCTTCGGCAGGACACCATTATCGTGATAATGGTGACGCGGAGGTGCATGCCGGAAATGGAAATGGCAACGGCAATAACGACCAAGAGTCGCCAAACGGCGTTGTGCGTCGCATCCTGCGTACCGCCAAACATGAAGAGATCAACCGTCTCATGGAGAACCGTAAGGCGGAAGATGCGGCCATGGGAGAATGCCAGCAATTGGTGGAGCATCACGGACTCAACATGAAACTGGTGGATGTGGAATATCAGTTTGACCGCAAGAAAATCACCTTTTTCTACACAGCAGAAGAACGGGTGGATTTTCGCCAGTTGGTGAAAGATCTGGCCTCCATTTTCCGAACCCGTATTGAAATGCGGCAGATCGGTGCCCGCGATGAAGCGCGGCGCATCGGTGGTGTGGGCTCCTGTGGACAGGAATTGTGCTGTACCCGGTTCATGGAAGGTTTTGAGCCCATCAACACCCAGTACGCCAAGGACCAGAATTTGCCCATCAATCCCTCCAAGCTCAGCGGCGCATGTGGAAAATTGAAGTGCTGCCTGCGGTTTGAGTGGGATTTTTATGCCGAATCGCTGAAGGATTTCCCCTCTATGGGCATACCGGTGGAGCTTCCCAACGGCATTGCCACAATCTGTTCCAATGACATTCTCAATCGAAAAGTGACGGTAGCCTTTGAAAATGGCGCTACGGAAATGCTGGAGCTGAATCACGTGAAAACAATCCTGACCCAGATGGCGGAAGACTCCCGGAGGAAAAGTCAGTGAGTGCGAAACCCCGATTTTATGTAACCACACCCATTTATTATGTGAATGACGAACCCCATATCGGGCACGCCTACACCACCATTTTGGCCGATGTGCTGGCCCGCTATCACCGGGATCGCGGTGAGCGGACCTTTTTCCTCACCGGCACGGATGAGCATGGCCAAAAAGTTCAGCAGGCAGCAGAAAAGCGTCAGGTGGACCCCAAGCAGCATTGTGACGAATATGTGGTCCGCTTTCAGGAAAAATGGGAAAAGCTGAACATCTCCCATGATTATTTTATCCGCACCACCGATGAAAATCACACTGAGGTGGTGAAATACCTGCTGCAGAAACTTTGGGACGATGGCTTTATCTACCGTGATACGTACGAAGGCTGGTACTCGGTGGCTGAAGAACGCTTTCTCACCGACAAAGAATACGAGGAAGGAGATTGGCGGGAGGTGAAACGGCTTTCCGAGACCAATTACTTTTTCAAAATGTCTGAATTTCAGCAGCAACTCATTGATTACATCCACGACAATCCCCAGTTCATCCAGCCGGATTTCCGCCGCAATGAAGTGCTGGGATTTCTACGTCAACCGTTGGGCGATTTGTGTATTTCCCGTCCCAAATCCCGGCTGAGTTGGGGCATTGACCTGCCGTTCGACCCTGATTATGTCACCTATGTGTGGTTCGACGCCTTGACGAATTACATCACCGGCATCGGGTATCCCCAGGATCCGGAACGGTTTAAAAAATGGTGGCCGGTGGACTATCACCTGATTGGGAAAGACATTCTCACCACCCACGCGGTGTACTGGCCGACCATGCTCATGGCGGCGAAGATTCCACTCCCCAAAACTATTTTTGCCCACGGCTGGTGGCTGGTGGGCACAGCCAAAATGTCAAAATCCCTGGGTAATGTGGTGCGGCCGCTGGATCTGGCAGACAAATACAGTGTAGATGCCCTGCGCTATTTCCTCATGCGGGAAATGGCCCCGGGACAGGACGCCAGCTTCACCGAGGAGATATTCATCACCCGCTATAATTCCGACCTGGCCAACGATTTGGGGAATCTGGTGAATCGGGTTACCAAGCTGGTGGGACGCTTCTTCGAGGGAAAATTGCCCGGCAATGCCGATCCCACACCGGAAGATGCGGACATCACCGAAAAAGCTATGGCACTGAAAGCAGTGGTAGATACGGAAGTAGATGAATTGAAAATCAACATCGCCATTGAGCGTGTGCTGGAAATGCTGCGGGACATTAACCGCTATATGGATAATCAGGCACCCTGGAAGGTGGTAAAAACTGATCCGGTGCGGGCGGGTGGCATTTTGTACACCACAGCGGAAGCATTGCGACTGGCGGCCAGCGCACTGCACCCGGTGATGCCCGCCAAGATCATGGAATTGTTCGACATTTTTGGTATTCCGGACAATGCTTTTCCCAATGCCCATCACTGGTTTGAATGGGGTTTTCTGAAAGCCGGAGCCCCTGTAAAAGCCACGGCGGGGTTGTTTCCGCGAATTGATAAGGAAGCCGAATTGGCATCCACCACGGACCAAAAATCCGAGTCCAAACCAAAACCCATCAAGATTAAGCCGGAAGTGGCGTTTGAAGATTTTGAAAAACTGGACCTGCGGGTGGTGACGATTGTGGCAGCGGAAAAACATCCCAACGCTGACCGTTTGCTGAAACTCCAGGTTGATCTGGGCGGAGAGCAGCGACAGGTGATTGCCGGGGTCGCGGAATATTTTCAACCGGACGAATTGGTGGGAAGACAGATCACCATCATCGCAAATCTGAAACCGGCTAAAATCCGCGGGGAAGTTTCCCAGGGTATGATCCTGGCTGCAGATGATGATCAATCGATTGCGCCCCTCGTTCCAATCATACCGGTAAAAAACGGTTCTAAAGTGCGTTAATAGGGGAAACAGGAAGAGCCAATGACTATGCCACGCTGGAAAACTGCCGCCATCTTGCTCACCGCCGGATTAGCGATTCCCATTTTACGGCTCCATAAAATTATTCCACGGATTTTTGGAATCCTCATCCCGCTGGGAAGTCTGGGACTCTTGATTTTGGCAGCCATGACGGCATTCTCACCAAAACCCGACTCATCAAGCCACTGATAACCATAAATCCAAGCGCTCTATAATGTCATTCATCGACACCCATTGTCACCTGAATCTGGACACTTTTACCGACCGTATTGATGCGGTACTGGAAGCGGCAGCCCAAGTTGGTGTGAAGCGGGTAATTTGTATCGGGATTGACATACCTACCTCGGAACGAGCCGTCGAGCTGGCAGAAAAATATCCCCAGATTTACGCCGCGGCTGGCATTCATCCCAACGATTGTGTCCAACCGGGCATTCCGGACAATTGGGAACAGATAATCAATGACATGCTGAATCACCCAAAAGTTGTGGCGGTGGGTGAAACCGGACTGGACTATTACTGGGATGACGCACCGCCTGAGCAGCAGAAAAAATTTCTCCAGGCTCATCTGGAATTAGCCAAATCCGGTGATTTACCCATTGTGTTGCACAATCGGGATTCTGACACAGACATGGTGGAGTTATTAACAAATCATCCACATGCCCGGGGCGTTCTCCACTGCTGGTCGGCACCGTGGACCATTGCCCAACCGCTTCTGGAAAAGGGATACCACATTTCCTTCACGGGTTCGGTCACATTCAAGAAAAATACAATGGTGCAGGACGTGGCTCAGCAGATGCCGCTGGACCGACTCATGGTAGAAACCGATTCGCCATTTTTAACACCTGCACCTTTCCGGGGGAAAAAGCCCAACGAGCCCAAATACATTCCCACCATTGCTCAATTCATTGCCGACCTGAGGGGTTTACCGGTTGAGGATCTTGCCGGGACCACGACCCGGACGGCTGAAAAACTTTTCCGGCTATGAGCCAATTCCTTCCGCGTCCCTTGAAAAAATGGGGACAGAATTTCCTCATTGATCCTGCTTTGCGGGAAAAGATCATTCGTGAAACCGATCCGCAGCCCCAGGATGTGATGGTAGAGGTGGGACCGGGTACGGGCGTCCTGACGAAACTGCTCATCCCAAAAGTAAAACAGATTCATGCTGTGGAAGTGGATGGACGGATGGGGGAATTTTTAAACCCGCTGACAGAGGAGCATGGGAATTTCACCTGGGAAATCGCTGATTTTCTACAATGGACGCCCACGCATATCCCCACACCTTACCGCTTAATGGGAAATTTACCGTTCTACATTTCGTCACCGCTGATCCTCAAGACCTTTGAGTTGCGTCGATTCCTGGTGGATGCGCATTTCCTGCTGCAGAAGGAGATGGCGCGACGATTGGCTGCAGAGGTGGGGACGAAAGCCTATGGCATATTGACTGTATACGCCCAATTATTCGCTCACGTGCGTTATCTGTTTGACATTTCTCCCGGTGTATTCTTCCCCAAGCCTGATGTAGCATCTGGATTTATCCGAATGACTTTCGGGAAAGAAATCTGGGATGATATTCTCGAATTGACGCTCCGTGCGGTTGTCCGCTCGGCATTTCAGAAGCGCCGAAAGACCTTACGAAACAGCCTGGCCGGAGTACTGCCGAAAGATTTTAATTTGGAGAAGGTCCTGGATCCCAATTTGCGTGCTGATGCGGTCACGCCGGAACAGTATCTGGCACTCGCCCGGGCAGTCGTGGCATACACTGGTGGTGATGGTCTGAAAAGCCCTATTTATTAAAGCCTTTTATCCTGTAACAAAACTTCACCTGATGAGTCTAACTGAACGTGAATAGTGTGCAGACCGAATCCCGAATTTTCTATCGACAGTACTCGAAAACGAGTCGGAAATACCACCGGCAATTCCTAAAGATGTCACTTGACAGGGCTTTAGGTGCCGAATACGTTATCCGGCTTTTTAAATTTTAGACTCAGGGTTAATAAAAATATGGAATTAACCTGAAGTTTTTAGGAAGGACAAGCAAGTAGCGTATGGCGAAAAAGGTTAAACGGATTGGCGGTGACGCAAACCGTAGCCTCAGTAAATATCTGGAGGAGATCGGACAGTACGAGCCTCTGGACCCAAAAGATGAGATCGCTCTTGCCCAGCGTGTGAAACAGGGCGACCGCATCGCCTTGAAAAAACTGACCGAAGCAAATCTGCGATTTGTGGTGTCGGTGGCCAAAGATTATCAGGGACAGGGCCTGCCCTTAACCGACCTCATCAACGAGGGGAACCTGGGACTCATCAAGGCGGCAGAACGATTTGATGAAACCCGTGGTTTTAAATTTATTTCCTACGCGGTGTGGTGGATTCGCCAGTCGATTTTGCAAGCACTGGCCGAGCACTCCAGAATTGTCCGTCTGCCCCTGAACCGGGTGGGAACCATCAGCAAGATTTCGAAGAAATCGGATGAGCTGGAACAGCGTCTGGAACGCACACCGTCTGAGAAGGAAATCGCCAATGAATTGGGCATGGAACCTGAAGAGGTTGCCGATGCCATTCGGATTTCCAAGCGACATCACTCCCTGGATGCACCTTTTCATGAGGAAGAGAAAAACTCACTCATGGATGTGATTGAGGATGCGGACCAGGAAACACCTGACAGCGATTTGATGAATGAATCGTTGCAGAAGGAGATCCGTGACGCGCTGGATACGCTGAAACCGCGTGAGCGCGAAGTCATTAAGATGTACTTTGGAATCGATCGCGAATATCCTTTGACATTGAATGAGATTGGCGAGGTGTTCAGCCTCACCCGTGAGCGGGTCCGTCAGATTAAAGAAAAAGCAATTCGGCGGCTGCAACACAAGTCGCGAAGCAAGAAACTGCAAGCCTACTTAGGCTAAAGCATAACCGGAGGTGATTACCTAGTATGCCCATTATGGTGACAGTAAAACGCGATGAGCCCTTTGAAAAGGCACTCCGCCGTTTTAAAAAGAAATACGAGAAAGCTGGAATTCTCAAAGACGTGAAAAAGAATTCGTTCTACCTGAAACCTTCTGAAGATCGGCGATTACGGCGAGCCAAAGCCCAAAAAAGAGCTCGGCGGAACATGTTCAAATTCGGTAGTAGTCGTTAATTTATTCACCTCTGTTTACATCCTGATTGCCTGGCAATCGGGAAAACCAAATCAATACATTCCCATAAAGCCAGCTTTTCGCTGGCTTTCTTTTTTGGGAATCTGCGATAAAAACTTATGTTTAACTTTGTAAACCCGCGCGTTTACAAACTCTTATCTTAACTATCTCGATGATGGGAGGTTTTTGTGAAAATAAAAGCACTGCTTCTGACATTCATCCTTGCACCGCCGGGTCTTATGGCCGGGATTGAAGCACAAGAGTATACGCTGAGTAACGGCATGCAGGTGCTGGTCGTCGAACGGCATGAAGCTCCGGTTGTCTCGACCCGTATCTGGTTTGATGTGGGATCCGTGGATGAACCGCGTGGTTCAACCGGCATGGCGCATTTGCTGGAACACATGCTCTTCAAAGGCACCCAAACACTCGGCGTCACCGATTACGAAAAAGAAAAAGTCTATCTTGCGCGTGAAGATTCACTCTGGGCATTAATCGACGAAGCCAACCTGAGGCTTGAAGGTGGCGATGAATCCGCCGGCGCTGAGGTGGATGCGTTGCGGGAAGCGTATGAGCAGGTTTTGGCAGACCATAAAGAACTCATCATTAAAAATGAATTGTGGGACACCTACCTGAACAATGGTGCCACCGGTTTGAATGCCAGTACCAGCACTGACTGGACCCAGTATCAGGTGCAACTCCCAGCCAATCGTCTTGAGCTCTGGGCATCCATCGAATCAGACCGTATGGCTCGGCCTGTGTTTCGTGAATACTATTCAGAACGGGATGTGGTCAAGGAAGAGCGTCGTCGCTCCTACGAAACCCGTCCGTTTGGACTCATGTACCTGAAACTCTATGAAACCGCCTACACCATATTTCCCTATAAAATTTTGACCATTGGACTGATGGAAGATCTGTTCAAAATGAAGCTGTCAACGCTGGATGCATTTTTCCGCCGGTATTATGCTCCCAACCGTGCCACTGCCGTGGTGGTGGGTGATGTGTATCCGGATGAACTGATTCCACTCATGGAAAAATATTTTGGTCAGATTCCGTCTCAACCTGATCCGCCACTCGTAACAGTTGTCGAACCAACTCAGACGAAATTGCGCAAGGCAACAGTAGAATTCGATTCCAATCCTGCCCTTATGATGGCCTGGCATATGGGAGACATTCAGCATCCTGATAATGCCGCTCTGAATGTACTGGCTGATGTTCTCACAGACGGGCGCACATCCCGCATATACAAAACCATTGTGGAAGAAAAGCAGCTTGCCTCCAATGTCTGGTGTTCACCAGATCCGGGGAAATATCCGGGACTTTTCGTTATGTCCGGAACGACCCAGGGTGAGCATACCAATACCGAGCTTGAAACAGCTTTGTTGGAAATTATCCGTGACATCCAGGAAAATGGGATTACTGAGAAGGAATTGGCGCGTGTGAAAAAACAGAGCCGGATGTCCTACCTGAAGGGGCTCCGTACAAATGCCGGCCTGAGTTTCCAATTGGGATATTATGCCACAGTGGGCGGCGATTGGCGCCTGGTTGAGAAATTCCCGGAAGAGATCAAAGCGGTCACCGCTGAAGATGTGCAGCGGGTTGCCAATACATACCTGAAGGACACCAATCGCACGGTCGTTTACCTGGTTCCGCCTACCGAGCAGGCCAATGCCGGGGAGGTGAAATGATGGTAAAAACAAATTTTTCACGCGGTATCATTTTGACTGTAACCCTGTTCATATTGGCGGGCTGTCAAATGCTGCCACATCATTCCGGAAACGGGGAAGATCACATGAAACGTAAAGACCCCCGTGAGATGACATTCCCACCGGTAGAAGCGACCCTTCCTGAAATCCAGGAATTCACAACCAGCAATGGCATTCAGGTCATTTTCATTGAAAATCACGAACTACCGCTGGTAGAGGTACAGGCGCAACTGGCTGGCGGTTGGGTGTACACGAATCCTGATAAAGCCGGCTTGGTGAACCTGTTCAGTGATGTCCTCCGCACCGGCGGTGCCGGAGAACGTAGCGGCGATGAAATTAACGACTATCTGGAATCACGGGCGGCCAGTATTGAAACCTGGGGTGGCCGACGGGCTACCGGAGCAGGGATGAGTTGTCTCAAGGAGGATTTCACCGGGGTATTGAATGTCATGGGTGACATTTTCGCGGCACCAAAATTCGCGCAGGAAAAGCTGGAATTGCACCGCAATCTACGCCTTGAACAGGTTCGCCGGGAGAATGACAATCCACAAGCCATAGTAAGCCGTGAATTTACTAAAGGACTCTATCCAAATTCCATTCTGGGTGTGCACGCCGATGAAGCTTCCTACAATGGCATAACCCGGGATGATCTGCTTGCTTTTTGGAAGGACTACTATCATCCCAATAATGTGATTCTTTCCGTAACCGGTGATCTCACGCGGCAGGAATTGGAATCTGCACTGAATCGGGTATTTGGCGATTGGCTACAAGCTGAACTGCAGATCCCGGACGTGCCGGACATTGAACCGGTGACAGAGTCCCGGGTGATTCTGGTAAAAAAAGAGCTTGTTCAATCCAATATCCGCGTTGGTATGCTGAGTCCATTGCAGGATACTCATCCGGACCGGTTTGCTGTTTCGGTGATGAACTATATACTGGGCGCTGGTGGATTCAAGTCCCGCCTTACGGAGAAAATTCGGTCGGATGAGGGCTTGGCCTACTCGGTCTGGAGTAATTTCAGTGCCGGTTGGCAGCTTCCCGGCGTCTTTCAGGCTGGAACCGAGACCAAGGGGGAAACGACCCACCGGGCATTGGAGCTATTGGTTCAGGAGATTACCCGCATGAATGAAGCGGGAATTACACCGGCGGAGTTTGACCGGGCCAGAGCCTCTATCATCAACCGGGATGTCTTCAAGTATGACGAGCCCAATAAAATCGCCCGTCAGTTGCTAAACCTGAAGTTTGAAGGTAAACCCCAGTCCTATCTCACTGATGCGGTGAAGGGATATCAATCATTGACCCTGGAAGAGGTAAATGCCGCTGCCAGAAAATACCTTCGACCGGAGCAGTTGTTGATCATGGTTGTGGGCAATCCCGACCTGTTCGAAAAACCAATTGATGATTTTGGCAAAGTTACGGTAATCGACCTGGAGCAGGATGCATAGACTGATGGCCATTTAAGAACAGATAATCCGACACGATTTCTAATCAGCCCCGCCAGGTAATGGTGGGGCTTTTTTATACCAGGCGATATCTGCGTAATTCTATTGCAAGCTGGCGAGCTTTATTGGCAGTCACCTTGTTCAGGGTGCTCCAGAACTTTGGTCCGTGATTTTTTACCTGTGTATGCACCAACTCATGCAGCAGGATATAATCCTGTAAATGTGTGGGTAGAGAATCGATCTTCAGGTTCAAACTGATATTATTTTCCCGGGAGCAGCTACCCCAGCGGGTGCGTTGGCGGCGGAATGTTATCCGATTATATCTGAAATGATATTTTTCTGCCAGGACCGAAATTTGATGGGACAATGTTCTGGCAGCGATCGTTATATCTTCTGGTAGCGGCACCAGAATTTTGGACGACTGGTGTGCTTCGGTAAGCATGCGCTGCTGTTGCTTTAAAATCCAATCTCGGTGTGACTCCACGAACGAAGCCGCAGCAGAAATTGGGATTCCCGCGGGGACCGCGACACGAACAAAGTCGGGTGATTTCACGGTAATATTCAATCGTTTTGCTCGTTGGCTGGCAACATAGCAAATGGTTCCCAGGCCTGGATGATTTTGGGTTTTTTCAGTTGTCACCATGGCGGCGAAATTTATCAGAATTCCCCCTGTTTTCCAGTTATCTCTCCCTGCGAATACAATTTGGTGATAGTGAAAATAATCTATTAGTTTAAAACACCATCATTTGAACAAGGGAGGGGTCATGTCTGCCATCCGCCACTTATTGACGATAAACGCGCCACCGGAACGGATTTACAAAGCGCTTACCGAGGAGGAAGGACTCCAATCCTGGTGGACAGAAAACGCTAAGGCACGGCCGGAAATTGGTTCTGTTGCTGTTTTTGACTTTGGTGCCCGATTTCATAACGAGATGAAAATTGACGAACTTGTTCCACCGGAGCGTGTGGTCTGGACCTGCATCAAGGGCGATGAGGAATGGCTTGCCACACACTTCACATTTGAAATCACCCGAATTCCCGGTGGGTCTGAACTGAGATTCGCCCATACCAATTGGAGGGAGGAGACCGATTTCTTTGCCAGCTGTAGCTATAACTGGGCCTATTACCTATCCAGCCTGAAAGAATATTGCGAGAAGGGCGAAGGGCGACCTTATGACGGAAATTAGTCTGGATGATTCGAATTGTTGTAGATGATATTTACAGTCTGCGCAGTTTCCGCTGGGAAGATAAAGCGCGTCTGGTGGCATTCGCCAACAATGAAAAGGTCGCACGAAATCTTAGGGATGGATTTCCACATCCTTATACGGATGAGACGGCAGAACAGTGGCTGGATACCGCCATTGAACATCTGTCCAATTCAGTTTTTGTGATTGCCCAGAATGATTTGCTTATCGGTGGCATCGGGTATCATCCCCGGGATGATGTCTATCGGTACAGCGCAGAAATCGGGTACTGGTTGGGTGAGCCGTATTGGGGGCAGGATATTGTGACGCGGTGTGTGGGTAAATTGGTGGGCTGGATCTTCACCAACACTGAATGTTTACGCTTATTTGCAGGTGTTTTTTCCAATAATCCCGCTTCCGTCCGGGTATTGGAAAAGAATGGTTTTCGTCTGGAGGGGCGGCTGCGTCAGGCCGTTGTTAAACAGGGAGTGGTTTTAGATGAACTCCGGCATGCGCTGTTGCGGGAGGAGTGGCTAACCCGAAAAATCAATTGATGTGCCGGATCCGGGATTAATTATCGTACAAAGCTTTTATTTCCTTTCCGGACAATACCCGTGCAAAGAGGATTAAATCATCCACCGCACCTTCAAAGTACCAGGGCGGTGCATCATAATTGGTATCTTTTTCCCCGATAATTACCGGACCATTGGTATAGGTCAGGGAAGATGCGAATCCTCTATACTTTCCCGGTACTTTCTCACAATTGATGTATAACGCCAAATCATGAACTGCCTTATAAACTGCGGCATAATGATACCACTGATTGAGAATCAGTGTATCCTAAAATCCGGTTTCAGCTTCTTAGAGTTTCCCAGATCGGTATAATCATCCTGACCATCAAAACACATGGCTCCCTCAGCCCTGCCATTCCGATCTGTTGTGGGTTCTGCTCCAAAAATTTTACCGTGATGATGATGACTGCCGACATCCAGGGCGTGTCCGTCCAGAGGGTAATAAGCAATAAGGGAATCGGAATCTATGGGCAAACTCAATTCCAGATGTTTGTTTTTGAAATTTTCCTGACCAAAACAGGGAAATACCATGATAAATAAAAGAAGATTGGTGTTATAGGTATTTTTATTTATGACGGTGAAAACGCTCACTTTAGTCAGATAATGCGGGGAAGGGTTTGTGAGTAAAATTCATCAACTTTCGGATTTCATTAGGGTTTAATACCCGATTGAAAATAAATAATTCATCAATTGCCCCTTTAAAATACCAGGGTGGGGCATCGTA
>JAIPJQ010000160.1 GCA_021734065.1 Fidelibacterota bacterium
AGATTGGCCCTCCTGCGCTGATTGAGTAAATAATCGTCGCTACTGGGAGCACTCATTCTGCACCTACCGTTGAGGCATTTACCCGTTCATTCCCACTTTTTGCATAGGCGCGCAATTCGTTAAAAATGTCTTCCGAGAAACGCTCGTTTTTTAGCGGGTAGAGGGTATTGTTCAGCAAAAGCGGGTCAATGTCGGGGTCAAGACCATGGTGTTCCACTGCCATGTCCCAATCCGCCGTCCCGGGAATAGGTGAAAATGAGGCCAGGCTCACCCGGGCGCCGGAATTGTGGACAAAATCAATGGTCTCCTGTACCTCCCCCGGCGACTGGTCCGGCAGGCCCATAATCACATACGTCTCCACCTGATTACGCGGAAATTCGGCCTTTTCCAGGTTCTCCAGGGCGGCAAGATAGCCGGCGTTGGAAACCTTGTATGACATACGTTTGCGCTGTGCTTCATTGGCTGATTCCAGACTGAGCCGAATGGTCGCAAAACCCGCCTGTACCATCAGCCGCGCCAGCTTTTCATCAATCATCTTCGCGAAAAGGCCATTGGGGCAATGGAATTGAACCGGGAGCTTCGATTCAATAATCATCTCCAGTAACGGCTCAATATGCTTTTGCTTATTGATGAACAGCGCATCGTCGTAGAATGCAAAGTGCCGAACGCCCCGGGTTTGGTGCAAATCAAGGATTTCAGAAAAAACTTCCCGGTACGGCCGTTGAATAAAGCGCGGATTGAGCAAATGGGTTGCACAGAACGAGCAGGTATAAGGACATCCCCGTGCGGTAAGGATTAAGGCGTAATCCAATTTTGGATAGAGGTCCCATGGCAGGGGAAATTCACCGTTGAGGAATTCAGGTAAGTCCTGGTTTCGCGGCGGTGGCAGGTTAAAACGATTTTCCAGCATCTCACTCACTGCTTTTTCCCCGTAACCGGCAATAACCGCGTCGGCACCACTGGTCCCGCGGGCATGTTCCGTACACAGAGAGGCGTAGGTTCCGCCCAGAATGACGGGAATCTCCGGCCAGTGAGCTTTCACATGACGGATAACCATTTGAACACCGGGATACCAATACGTCATGACGGAGGTCACCAGGACAGCGTCCGGTTTTTCACGTTGTGCGAGTTCGGCAAGAAAAGCCGCTTCCGGTATGCCGTACCGCCCCCAGCGCCGGGGAACGTGTTGAAGGACCGCCGGTTTGGGTAATTCGGTTTTGTAAAACTTCCCCCGCCCGTCAGGCTTGGAATCGTTGGGTTTCATCAGCCCGGCCAGCGACGGATGATTCCGGTCCATGCAATCAATCAGGTCAAGGTCGTACCCGGCCGCCCGCAGATACGCACCCACATAGAGCAGCCCCAACGGTTTTAGCCACAGATCATACGCGGCAAAATCGGTAATCCAGGGATTGATGAGGAGTAATCGGGTCATGGCGGGAATTAAGGAAAATTAGTGGTGAGGGGAAATGGTGAAATTCATTCAAGAATAGGTATTATGGCCAATCCAGAACCTTTATGGGATCTGCTGGTTGTAATTATTTGCGAATGTAATCGCACAATATTATAATATTGTGCGAAAGGAATCGCAGGATATGATAAAACGGAAATTGTCAAAGCGGGTTTTGGATCGTATTCGTGGCGGTAAAGCGATCATTCTTTACGGACCACGACAAGCAGGTAAAACAACAATGATGCAGGCATTGTTGAGCGACAAGAAGGCGGAAACACTTTTTCTCAATGGTGATGAGCCGGATGTACGTGAGATGCTTTCAGATGTCACCTCAGTACAGCTTAAAAACCTGGTTGGCAGGCACAAAATCGTCTTTATCGATGAGGCGCAAAGGATCCGGAATATTGGTATAACGCTAAAACTATTTACCGATCAACTCCCGGATATTCAGGTGATAGCCACGGGTTCTTCCGTTTTTGAATTGGCCAATAAAACCAGCGAAGCGTTAACCGGTAGAAAATATGAAGTCCTTCTGCTGCCAATGGCATTCGAGGAGTTGGTAGAAGAAAACGGTTGGCTGGAGGAGCGTCGACACCTGGAGCAACGATTGGTTTATGGTTGTTTTCCTGAAATTATAACCAATCCGGAGGATGCCCGGGAATTACTGAAACTGTTGGCAGGAAGTTATCTTTACAAAGATTTGCTAACACTGGGGAACATCAACAAGCCGGAATTATTGGATAAAATTTTACGTGCGCTGGCGCTTCAAATCGGAAATGAAGTGAATTACAGCGAACTGGGACAATTGATTGGGGCCGACAACCAGACCGTTGGCAAATACATCGATTTACTGGAAAAGGCGTTTGTTCTGTTCAAACTCCCAGCACTTGCAAGAAATGTACGGAATGAAATTAAACGGGGTCGTAAGATATACTTTTACGACAATGGTATTCGCAACGCGATTATTGGCAATTATAATCCGATTCCAAACCGTGAAGATGTTGGTGCATTATGGGAAAATTTCATTTTAAGTGAACGAATGAAATATATCAATAATCACCAGATTTACGCGTCAGCATATTTTTGGCGAACAACACAGAAGCAGGAAATTGATTATATCGAAGAGCGGGACGGACGGTTTTTTGCCTGTGAGATAAAATGGAACCCTAAAAAGAAAGGCCGCCTGCCCAGCACTTTCAGAGACAATTATCGGTCAGATGAGTTCGAAAAAATATCGCCTAAGACATATCAGCATTTTCTCTCGGAATTAGTACAAGGTTAACCGGGTGATGATTTTGAAGAAATCATGAAACGGCTTCGAGAATGCAATGCTGTCCCTGGTGCGGGGGAATGTGTTAAAGGATAGCTGGTTTGGGTAATTCGGTTTTATAAAAGTTCCCCCGCAGTGGACACAAAAACGGGCAATGGATACCATCAATCGCAGGTGAGGAAGCCATCCACCTCAGAAATACGCGAAATTATATTTGGTTACGGGATTTATTCTCGCTTAAAAAAACCATAAAAAGGTTCAGGTTCATTATTTCCATCTGATGGCTTTACTTCCGACAAAGTTTCGTTTTCTAAATCTGCATTTAGGTATATTTTCTTGCCACCTCGCGGAATATTGAGGGTGGTAAAATGTTTTTCATCTTTAAAAACGCGAAAAGTTCCATTAAAGTCCGTTGGAACACCAAAGACATGTAGTTCTCCGGCATTCTTTACGTTAGCAATCGGGCTGTTTGAATCTTGTATAAATAATTTATAAGTATCAGATTCTTTGTTAGGAAAAGGATTGAAGTAAATAACAACCTCTCTTCCGCCAAGTTCATTTTTACCGAAAAGAGTTTTATGATGCTGTGTTTGAGCACTATCAATTTTGATTGTATCAGTATACGAGTAAAGATCAACTGACTGTTTGCCAGGGAAAAAGACCTTCGATTGACCATAAGTACTGAGCACATAAGTACCTTCATATAGCCCCTCATACTGAACTGTACGATTCTTAATATTGTATTCTGTTTTTATGTCAGGATTTTCGCAATGTCCATCGAGTTCTTTGGCAGTAGAAATAACTCTATCAATTTGATGCTGTCCTGTAGGTGACGCTTTCAAAAGTTCCATGACAACGTCAATCGGGAGGTTGCTTATTTTAAGGTTTCCGGAAACCGGAACAACGACGGGTGGCGGCGGAATCTCCAAGTGGATTTGAATAATACCTGGCCTGAGTGCGACAAGGTTGATCTCACGCATAAATTGCTCTACCACACCATTATTAATTACTTGAATCGACAAAAGATATTTACCTTGAAGAAAAGTATCAGGTCGATACCGATCAAATACTGATTTGACTAGTCTAATTTCGTCATAACCAAAGTTGAAATTTACTCTGGCAAGTTCAGCACGTAACGCCGGAGAAATTCTGGGGTCAGGAACCGGCTCCTGTTGCACAAGCTCATAATCTTTATTGTCGGTTTGGATCTTTTTGCTACCGACGAAATCATCAACAGGCCGCAGTACACAAGTATCCCATAGAATCTTTCCTGTACTTGTCGAGTCTGTGGCCAGAAAAATATTCGAAACAAACGGTGAAATCAAATTACCAACTACATCTTCTACAAGTTGATCAACGAGATTTCGCAGGTCATTTATTTGAGGTTTTGAGAGGGCTATCATGCTTGAATTAATAATTTCCTGCCTAGAGACGTCGAGAATTTTTAAATCAATCTCGTAATGGGGTTCAGAATTTGAATTCCCCCTAAGGATATTAATTTCCCCAATTATAATAAAGTCGGTTTCAACAGGGTAGTTGGATGACTTCAGCATCTCTAATATATTTTCACTGCTAATTCTTCGTTGTATAGATTCGCCAGCAATTTTTAATGCGGAAAAACGAGCAACAGCACTAGTTACGATTGATGTTATTGTTCTAACATCAATTGAATTAACAATCAAAATATCGGATGAACTTGTGGTTAAATAATCACTTGTTGCATTAACCGCAATTCTCTCTCGCTTATTAGGTGCATCATTTAGAAAAAATAGAGTAGTGTCATAGCTGACAAATTGATATATATAGACCATTGGAGGATCTTGAGTACTAAATGATTTTTCACCTAAAACCAAGGTCACCGAAAAAATCAACAGCACCGAAAGTAGCCGCTTGATCACAGATCACCTCCTATGGTAGAAAGTTTTGTAGAGTATGTTATTTCACCTGTCTCTAGATCTATCAATCGTATTGTGATACCCGCTTGTTTATTATCTACAGAACCGGGAGTTAAAGTTTCATAAGGTATGAGATTATTGTAGAGTAAAATTGTATCATATCCTAGAGACCTTAATTGCGACCAATTCTCTAAGTATAATGGGTTGAGATTAAAAATTTTCCCTTTATACATCCAAGGTTGTTTCAGGTAGATAGTTTTCAATTTTTCTACGATCGTGTAATTAAATTCGGGGGAATTTTTGACAAGCGAGGTAGTCAAGCCCTCTTCTAAAGCAATTCGCATATGGTTAAAGCGCGTTCTGTCGTTATGATATTTTGCTGGATCTACTGCCTGTTGATCTCCATTAACCAAAACAATGCTTTTGTTTTTTAGTAAATAATAAGGAAAGAACTCCGAAAACTCCCTCACGATTAGGTTATGTAAATCTAAGTCTGCACTTGCGTCACGCTTGCCAAAGGGAAATACATCCGAGAAAAGAATCGCACCGTTATTTTGAGCATCAATTACCCTTAAATAAATACCGTCATTTTTTACATGCCGGTACATTAATAACTGCTTACAGCCCGATTTTTCAATGAACTCCCCCCATTCTTCATAGATGAGTGGGTTTGTGTTAAAAAGAATGTTTTTATGGACAGTAGGAAACTTGAGTTCAAACCCACGATATTTTTCGACAATATATGGATTCTGCTTCATGTTGAGAAGAGCTGTAATCAGGCCATTCTCGATTGCCATTCTAGATTTATTGCTCAAATTCGATTTATAAACACCATGTATGGTGAGTAATTCTGAGTTGATCACAGCCATTTGATTTAGTCCACTAAGGATATCTGCAGGCAAAGGCTTACTTAAAATTGCCTGTCGAACCTCTTCATACCTATTCAGAGCATCTGTGTCAAGTTCTTGAATATTTGAACCGGCTTGTACAAGGATTGACGCTTCAATCATATTAGTGCGTAAATCTATCAATTTCAAATAAATTACGGCAGAAGGGTTCAATGTACTTCTATCGCATTCAATTAATTGGTATAAAATTATGTACGAGGCATCGTATTTCTGGCGAATTGTACTATGATCACTCGGGAGTATTGGATGTAAATAAAAGGACTCCTCTGGTAAACTTTCCCTAAATTCTGAGATAGCGCGAATATGGATATCATCTAATTTTTCAGCTAACTTGACCTGTTTAGAGATAAGACCATCGATGAGTCCTTCTTCTAAAGCCAAATCCCAAGACGTCATTGGTGACAAGGCTTCTCCCGCACCTAGTTGATCAACACGAGCAAGAATCATTCTTTCGCTAAAATTTTTGCTCTCAATTTGGTCTAAAAATGCCTGAAATGCAGATGAAATCACAATCTGACGCCCAAGATCACGAGCGTATATAAAGTTTTTAATCTCGGAGATTGAGCCATCGGTATGGATCTCTGGTGATTTTTCCGGGGTGATTTGTGGTGTTTGGGGTTGATCCGGCGGAGGGAAAAGCAACTGTTTTACTTGGCTGCACCCCATAATATTAAATATTAAGAATAAACAAAGAGCAATACAATTAATCCGGAACAGCGAAACCCGTGAATGAAACATCTTCCCCCCTAAAGTTAAAGTATTCAGTTTTCTATTTTGACAAAAAAATATAGCCGATCTTTTTGAACTGGACAAGTATTATTCCGCGGTTCTGCCACCTTTTCCGTTCCGCTTTCCCCGATTCGCACGTAGCTTTTAACCCATGTGGCGGGAAAATTTTATTTTTCGTGGATTGAAGCACCTGCATGAAGAAGGCGTGCTCACCATTCTGGGATTGTTGTGGCTGATTTTGTTGCTGGGCGGCGGTGCCGTCTATCTTTTTGACAGGGGTAGTGACGGCCATTCCATTACCAATATTTTTGACGCTTTCTGGTGGGCCTGGGTAACCATGACAACGGTGGGGTACGGAGATTTTACACCCCATTCCATGTCCGCCAAGATCGCCGCGGCAATCATGATGTTCTTCTCCGTGGCGCTTATTTCATTTTTCACCGCTACGATTTCCTCTATTTTCGTGGCACGTAAAATCCGGGAGGGCCGGGGCTTGGAAAAAGTAAACTATCATAATCATTTTATCATTTGTGGGTGGAACGAAAACGCGGAACGGATGCTGGAGGTCTTGTTTCAGCAGTCCAGGGGCACCTGGCTCCAGGTTGTGTTGGTGAACGAGCTTCCCATTGAGAAAATTCAGGACCTGACCCAAAAATTCAAATCTTATGAACTGGCTTTCGTCCGGGGTGATTTCACCAAGGAGCAAATTCTGCGGAATGCCAATGTGGACAAAGCCCGGGCCGTATTCATTCTGCCCAGTCAGGCGGCGGTGGATGATGAGGATGCGGACGAGAAAACCACCCTTACCACCTACTCCATCAAAGCCATTGCCCCCAAAGTAAAAGTCTATGTCTATCTGCGATTACGGGAAAACCGTACTAACCTGCGACGCGCCAAAGCCGACGGCATCATTGTGGCAGACGAATTCAGCGACTTTCTCAGCGCCGTTCAGTTGTTAAAACCCGGTTTGCCCCTCTTCCTCACCGAGGTGATGCGGGGAACCGATCAGCACCTGACCCTGGTTCCGGTCCCCCGGCAATTTGTGGACAAACCTTACCGGGAAGTGTTTTTTGATTTCCGTGAACAAAAAGGCCAGACCGTACTGGGAATCTATTCTGAAGAAGAATCCATGGGTGTGGATCAATTCCTCTCAGCCGAATCCGGCGATTACCTGGACGCATTTATTGCCAGAAAGCTGAAGGAATCGGGTAGAACACTAACCGAAGAAGTTCGCACCAACCTGCGTATCAACCCACCCGATGACTATATCCTCACGGAACGGGATCAAATAATCGTGCTGCAGTAACCGGCGCACGGAGGTCTTCATGAGTATTGTAAAAAGCATTTCCACCTGCCCCCTCTTCCAGGGCCTGGATGTAAATGAAATTGAAATCTTCCAGCCCGCTTTTAAGGTGATCTCCGTTCCGGAAGGACAAAATATCATCACCGAAGGCGAGCCGGGAACAGCCATTGAAATTCTGGTGAAAGGGACCATTTCAATCTCAAAAGCCCTGACTCTTCAACCTCCCGATGCCACCAATGACACCCGGGACAAAGCGCTCATTACGCTGACAGGTGATACAAAACCCTTTTTTGGTGAAATGGGACTGGTGCGCGAGAATGTGAATCGCACCGCCACGGTAAAAGCGGAAACCGATTGTGAAATTGTGGAACTGGAACGGGGAAAGTTGCTGGAAATTTTGCAGCAACATCCCAAGGTGGGGTTCCAGGTCATGTATAATGTGGCCAACAAGCTGGCTCGTGACCTGCAGCGCGAGAGCCAAAATGTCTTAAAACTCACCACCGCGTTCAGCCTGATCCTGGATGAATAACCACAGGAATACTTCAAGGCACCGACATCCACGACCTGGCCCGGTCGAACAAATTAAGAATTGACTCTATTCTTTTCCTGCCATGATTCGGGTCTATATTAATGCCCTGCTTTTTTATAACGGAACCGGTCTGTTGATGGGAAAAACGGGACCAACAGTACCGGGGTGATTTGACAGGCCTTCACCAATTAAACGAACGCCAGATGTATGGATCACCGAAAAAAACAACCAACACATTCCTACCCGGGAATTGAGTGAAATAAATGCATAGTCAAGCCAATTTACCCTCACAGGTTCACGCCTTTCATATACCGGTCATGGGAACCAGTTTCACCATTGACACGCCCATTAGAGTCGCCCATTACGGCATATCCTCAGTCATCTCCATTATTGATCATCGGCTCACGGAAGAGATGCGCCGATTTCATTGTGAGAAGGCCGGTCTGCCCTACGAACCCATTCCGGAAAAGGAAGAGGACAGTCGCGCCAAACGCATCACCGCTTATCTGAATCTGGTGAATGATCTGGTGCGTGAGAATTTTCGCAAAGTCCGGAACTCCCTGTTTGAACGGGGTAGTGAAATCGTGAAATATTTTGAAATGCTGCCGGATTTTTCTGCATTGAAAAAAGAATACCACCAGATGCTGGCTGCCGGTAAAGCGGAAATAGAACATCTGCAGGAAAAATTGCGCACCCAGATGCGTCCCGGTGATATCAATGTGAACATCATGACCAAGATTGACAAGGCCAACCTGGCGAAGAACAAACAGCCCCTTCCGGCGGCATTCAATGACGCTCACGCGGCGCTGCGCGGATTTGCCAACAGCGATCTGGACGCTTCGGTGGTGTTTTCCGCCGGAATGAACCCACGCCTGTATGGCTACATTGCCCAGTTCGACGATTTCTTCCCGGACGAAAACGGGTACATCAAAAAGAAAATTATCCTGAAGGTGAGTGATTACCGTTCGGCGCTGATTCAGGGAAAATTTTTGGCGAAAAAGGGCTTGTGGGTTTCAGAGTTCCGCATTGAATCGGGCTTGAACTGTGGCGGACACGCTTTTGCCACAGACGGCTACCTGCTGGGACCGATCATGGAAGAGTTTAAGCGGGATCGTGAGAAACTGACCCGGGAGTTGTTTGAAATTTACACCAAAGGGCTTGTGAATAGCGGTCGTGGAGAACTGCCCGAACCACCGCAGGTCCAGATTACGGTGCAGGGTGGTGTTGGTAATGCTGCCGAACAGACCTTTTTACTGGACCATTACCAGATGGATTCGGTGGGCTGGGGCACGCCATTCCTGCTGGTTCCCGAAGCGGTTACAGTTGACGAAAAGACCATGGACCTGCTGAGCAAGGCCGGTGAAGACGATCTCTACCTGAGTCGTGTCTCTCCCCTTGGGGTTCCTTTCAACACCGTGCGTCAAAATTCCGCCGACGTGGAAAAATACCAGCGAGCGGAACAGGGGCGTCCCGGTGCGCCCTGCGTGAAAAAATATCTGGAATCCAACAAGGAATTCACCGACATACCCATTTGTACGGCCTCACGGGAGTACCAGCACAAAAAACTGCAGGAATTGGAAGCCCAAAACCTGCCGAAACAGGAATTCAGGAAATCCTTTGATCGGATTGTGGAGAAGGTCTGTTTGTGTGTGGGTCTGGGAAATGCGGCGGCCTGGGAAAACGGATTGTATCTCTCCGCAAAAGGCACCCGCGGAGTGGCGGTCTGCCCGGGTCCCAATATGGCTTATTTTTCAAAGGTTGTCTCCCTGCGTGAAATGGTGGAACACATCTACGGGCGGGTCAATCTCACCCCCACCAAATCAGAGCGGCCGCACATGTTCATCAAAGAGCTGAAACTTTACATCGATTACCTGAAGGAAAAGCTGGAAGAGAGTGCAGAGCGAATCGGCGAATCCCAGCAGCAATATTTCCACACCTTTCAGGCCAATTTGCGGTCGGGTATCGCTTATTATCGAGAACTCTTTCAAACCGCGAAAACACCATTCGACGACATGAAAGCCAATATCTTGCGCGATCTGGACCGGCTGTACGAGGAGTTGAATCAACTCGTATCGGCTCCGGCGTAATCATTCATTGGAAGTAGCATGTCTGACCTGAAGACCAAACCCACCGGGAATGATGTTCACGCTTTTTTGAACACCATCTCAGACGAATCAAAGCGGGCGGATGCGTATACCATTCTTGAGCTTTTGGAATCCATCGTTGGTGAACCGGCCAAAATGTGGGGCGCTTCAATCATCGGTGTGGGCGAATATCATTACAAGTACGCCAGCGGCCGGGAAGGCGATTGGTTTCTAGCCGGTTTTTCACCGCGCAAACAGGCGCTTGCGCTGTATTTAATGTCGGGCATTGACCGCTTCGGGGAACTATTGAGCCAGCTGGAGAAATACAAAACCGGCAAAGGCTGTTTGTACATCAAACGCCTGTCTGATGTGGACATGACGGCTTTGGAAAAGCTGATTCGGGCGTCGGTGAAGCATTTGAAAGAGGCCTCCTGAGTTAAAAGGTGACTTTTCTTTTTCAATGAAATTGAATTACCAGAAATTTCAGTAAAACCAATACCGCCGAGAAAGATGCGGTGACGGACTTTGTCACGCCACTGATTTACAGGTTATCCGGAAATAGGTAGTGACTTTCAAATACCGTCAAAATTTGAATATCCTGATCTTTTAGCCGATAGACGATCCGATAATTCCGGGCAATAATTTCACGAATATCGCTGGCGTTAATTTCCGGAACAATTCGTCCCATTTTTGGATTTTCCACGATTGATTCAGCCCGATCAATCAGGTAGCTGATAAATTCCAGGGCAGCAAGCGGATTGTCCCGGGCGAAATTGTTCAATCTCGCTCAATTGTTTTAAAGCTGTAGGGGTCCAGAAAACCTTCATCACCGACTTTTGCGATATTCCGCCAGCTTTTCTTTCACTTCATCCGTGGAAAATATTTTGCCGGCATCAGCTTCGGCGATGCCCTGCTGAACCGAAGCCAGAAAGGCCTGGAGGTAAGCAAGGCGGTCGTATTCTTCCGGTGTGATAAGCACACCGGCCGGGCGTCCATTCTGGGTGATAATGACCGGGTGTTGGTTTTCCCGCAGGCGCCGCAACCACCTGGAAATATTGGTTTTGAATTCTCCCACCGGGATAATGTCATGGGCGATATCAATGCTTTTCATATTTACTCCAAAGGTCTAAATATTGACCTGAATATGGAGCTGTATTCAGTTCTTTTCAAGCACGTTGGTCTGTTTTGGTCAGAGGGGGCTTTTAGGAGATTGGTGTGCTTGACGATAAGCATTTTTTTGTGAGCGCCTGAAACAACTGATTCGGCGGAATTTAAACAAAAGCTCTTAAATCCATCACCAATGTACTGAATGCTCTGATCAACTGATTGCATCTTGGCGCTAAAAGTGATACTTTAGTAGCACTATGAAAACCGAACTCGTTACCACGCTCAAGCGCCAGGCCACCAAAATCCTGGCCGAATTACATCAGCGGCAGGAGCCGATACTCATTACGGAACACGGGAAACCGTCTGCTTATCTGGTTGAAGTACAATATTTTGAAGCCATGCAAAAAAAGCTGACACTTTTGGAAGGGATTGCCAGGGGAGAAAAGGCGATTCTGGAAAATCGCACTGTATCCCACGATGAAGCTAAAAAACGCCTCTCCCGATGGCTCGAGTAGTCTGGACTGAGCCGACGATCCAGGATTTGGATGCTCTCGCGGACTACATTTCGCTGGATAACCCCACCGCTGCCCAAAAATTTGTTCGCAAGATATTTTCCCGTGTCGAAAAATTGGAACAACGCTCCCAGAGCGGAAAAAGTGTTCCGGAATTAGCACCCTCCCCCTATCGAGAGTTGGTGATCGCACCCTGCCGCCTGTTTTATCGGGCGACCGGGGATTACGTCTATGTATTGCATGTCATGCGTGCTGAACAATTATTTCGGGCGGAATTACTTAAATCAAGGTAGGCGGCAAGGTTCGATATTTTGCTGCTAATCTAAGCGCTTGCTTCCCGGGCGTATTTCATATTTTACCATGGTATTAATAAGCTAGAACCGTACCCGAATTGATTTTCAATCAGGCTGCGGCACTTTTCACATTTGTGAAATTTCGAATCCCGGACTATCTTCACCCGTCACGTAAATCGTACACAAACAGGATGACCCGGTTGGAAAAGCCACCCCTCTCTGGAACATGTCATCCTTTTACCGGGAGGTAACAATGATGCATTCCGCAGCAGGTCCACACCGAAACTCAAAAAAGCAGCGGCATTACATTTACGCGCTACTGATAGGATTTCTGGTTCTGATTGCCTGTGAGAAAACGCCATCCGATCCGAATAATAATGGTGATCCGGAATTAGACGATAATTCAGCGCCTGTGATTACATCGGTTCATTTTATGAACACGCTTATCATTGGAAACGCGCTCCTGTTTGACCGAGATTATGAATTGCGCTGTACAGCAGTTGATTCTGATGATGTATCGTTCACATATACATGGATTTTCACGTCACGGGAATACGACCCGTTTGTATGGAACATGTATAAGGATACTATTGTGACCGATACCAATCGGGTCACCTACCATACCGGAACCGTGGGAGATCTGGAAATTTCCTGCACAGTGACCGATCCCTCAGACAACAAAAGTGGATGGCGCAAAACCTATCGGGTTGGTTCACCATCAGAGTTATATGAACCCAATTGGCAGTATTCCAGGTTTTTAGCCCTTGACACTGTGCCGCCATTTTATGTTCCGGAAGGGTATTTCCTGAATTTTTCAGCCACGGGCTATTATGGGCTGGAAGATCCATGCGTTACGCGATTTGGGGAGGTTTCTCTTTATCAGGATACACTCGCCTTCGCTAATCTGTACAAGGAAACCTACAGTGATTCCTGCAATTCCGCTACCGTTCCGCTCTGGACGTTTATCACCTGGTTTCGGTATCGTTACCAGATAAGGGATGACACGTTAGACCTGTTTATGCACACAGATTCTCAGAATGTGGCGGTTTTCCGGTTTGTGGCAACACCGGTATCAGCGGGAACGATTGACTGGTCCAGATTTGCAGTGCAGCGGGAGCGTCAGGATATTGAGTAAGGCGCCTGCAATTTTTTAAATGTTGAATGGAATTGAGGAAAAGTGCCCCTTGTAAGCGCAAAGTCTACTCTGCGTACTGGATTGAAGAACTCCTTGACAACCATTACCACGCAAGGTAACATTTATGGGGAAGATAAAACGTGGAGGTTCTGTGTTTTTTTCCTGGATCGGTGACCATAATCCTCCGCATGTCCATGTGTATAAGGACGGTAAATTTATCGTGAAGTGGGATACCGAGAATTGGCAGGCGATGAAAGGCAATGCTACCCGACCATTTTAAAATTGATCCGGGAATTATTGGACGAAGGCAGACTATGAAAATCAAGCAGGTCGAATACAATAACCGGATAAAATCATTCAGGGTCCAAACCAGCGGTAAGACATTGGCATTTCCGTATGCATATCTGGAGATCCCGCCTTCAATCAACAATCCGGTCGTTGATTGTTGGGTGGATCAGGAAATGGCAGGCGAAGCCTTTACTTATCAGTTCAAAGATGGTCGCGAAGGAACGGTTCACATCGAGCAGGTTTTGGAGTACAATCAGGATCCGAATTACCTGACCGAGCAATTGTTATACAAGCTGACAGTTGCAGCCCAAAAACGACTCAAACAAACAGACCTGAGCACCCGGGAGATTATCCGCCGCCTGGGAACCTCCCCCGCTCAGTTCTATCGCCTCATGGATCAGACCAACACCACCAAGTCCATCAACAAAATGGTGAATCTGCTCCAGGTGCTAGGGTGTGAGGTGGAGGTGGTGGTGAAGGAGCATACCGGAAAGACTCAAAACCGAGATGTTCGCATATGATTTTTCGTTATGTGCCGGGCAAATGGTTAAATGCCTAACAGAACTCACCTGGCCGCAATGCAAGCAGAAACCCTGGAATCCATTGCCCATAATGCGGTGGTGATACTCTTGCAAGGCCAACAAAGATTTTTACTTGACTAGATTCTTAAATATTCGGGAGTAAATATGTATAGTGAGCAAGAAGCAAAGAGATTTATTGAGTATTTTCAAGAAGAGTTGGTGAACGTAATGAAAGTTAAATCTCGTCTGTTTAAAAAGATTCTTCTGTTCACAATTATCGACTGTCTCGGTACCTCTTGCGATTGCCCGAGAAAAAGTCATCATGAAAAAATTCTACACTTAATTTCAGAGTTATCAAACTGGAATGATCAAAACAAAGTGTCCTCTCCTCAATTAGCAGTAGTTTTGAAAAATAAAGGCCTGTCGGACCAGGACCTTTATAAAAAAGTGTATAAAAAAATTGGAAGTTGGACAGACGGTCAAGAACCACAGATTTCTAATGACTTCGAATTCCAAGAGCTATCAGATGAAGCAGATGAAAACACGCATAAAACACTGGAAAAACATAGACATAGAGAGCGATTATATGAATATAGGAATACGTTGATTCATGAATTCCGCGAGCCCGGTTACAGCTTCGAACATGACGATGAGGAAATGCCATACTATTTAATGATAGACGATAATTGGGAATTAGCTTACCCAGTTAATTTTATTAAGATGATTACATGGAATATTTTGTGTGCACTCCCAGAGTATTTCAAAAAACATAATATCAATCCATATGAAAACTATTCATTCGGGAGCCCCTGGGGGCCGAAAATAATTTAAAAGCTGTTTATAGCATCCTGTACGCCGGCCTCAAGGCTGTCTATGTTTGTAAATGGGCGAAACCACACTTCCAGCCTTGACGTCAAGCTGAACAACCCGTTATTGATTTTGCATTTACCCGGAAATTTCTGCAAGTTTACTCCATGGACACGCAATTAAGCCAATTCCGCAAGATTTTACGAAATGAGCTTCCCCGGCTGGAAACAGAGTACGGTGTCGA
>JAIPJQ010000051.1 GCA_021734065.1 Fidelibacterota bacterium
AGGAGGCTCACCAGCATGGCAATGGCCGCGCCCTGGCTGAATCCACCCACAATCAATTGGCTGACCGGGAGGTTTTCGTCCTGAAGCAGGGCATTCACCACCGCAGCAGCATTTTCGCCGGCCTGCAGTGCCTGGGATTCATCAAACTGCAGTTCTCCCGACGGGAGATACGCCAGATCAAACCAGGCCCGACCACCAAAGGGCGTTGATCGACTCCCCTGCAGGCAGATGATGTGGGCGCGGATTTGAAAATAGGGCGCCAGTCCCACCAGGTCGTGCATGTCCGCACCGTAACCATGGAAAAACACCAGCAGGGGCAGTTTCTCTCCCGGGACCCTGTCGTCAGGTGCTAAGTGGACACCTTCCATCCCGTGGACGTTGATATTTCGCTTAATGAGCTGAACCGACATGTGTCCTTCCGTGATTCACTGTAAACGCAACAAGCTCCCCGCAGTAATCAACCCTGCGGAGAGCTTGTGATGTGTTAATCCGATTACTCTTTCTCCATGAAGGGGTACTTAAAATCGGTGGGCGGCAGGAAATTTTCCTTAATCGTCCGCACCGAAACCCAGCGGGTGAGATTGAAGATTGAACCAGCCTTGTCATTGGTACCCGAGGCACGGCTGCCACCAAAGGGTTGCTGCCCCACCACGGCGCCGGTGGGTTTGTCATTGATATAAAAATTACCCGCACTGTGCTTCAGAATATCCATGGCTTCCAGAACAGCAGCCCGGTCTTTGGCAAACACGGCACCGGTGAGGGCGTAGGGACTGGTCTTGTCACACAACTGCAAGGCATCCGTGAAGCTGCCGTCATACACATGAATCGTCAACACCGGCCCAAATATTTCCTCTTCCATGGTTTTGAAGTGGGGATCTGCGGTAACAATGGTGGTGGGCTGGATAAAATATCCCACAGAATCATCGTAGGTGCCACCGGTGATGATCTCAGCATCTTTAGACTTTTTGGCATATTCGATGTAATCCACGATACTGGTGAAGGCGGCTTTATCAATCACCGCATTCATGAAATTCCCCAAGTCCTCCACATCACCCACGCTAATTTCATCCAGTTGGGACAGGTATTTGGCTTTCACTTTGGGCCAGATGGATTTGGGGATATAAACCCGTGATACGGCCGAGCATTTCTGTCCCTGATATTCAAAACCACCCCGAACCATGGCGGTGGCCAGGGCATCAATTTCGGCCGATTCATGGGCAACGATGAAGTCTTTCCCGCCGGTCTCGCCCACGATCCGGGGATAGGTAGCGTAGTTGGCGATATTTTCCCCCACTGTACGCCACATGCTCTGGAAAACAGCCGTGGAGCCGGTGAAATGGATGCCTGCCAGCAAACGGCTTTTCATTACCGTGGGTCCCACCACGGATCCCGAGCCGGGGATGAAATTGATCACACCATCGGGTAATCCGGCTTCTTTGAACAATTGCATAATGAAATAGGCGGAATAGACGGCGGAGGAGGCGGGCTTCCACAAAACCACATTCCCCATGGTAGCCGGAGCGGCCGGCAGATTACCGGCAATGGAGGTGAAGTTGAATGGCGTTACGGCAAAGACGAATCCCTCCAGCGGACGGTATTGAACATAATTCCAAATTCCCTTGGGATTCAGCGGCGGCTGCTCTTCGTAGAGTTTCCACATGTAGTCTACATTAAAATTGAAGAAATCAATTAATTCGCAGGCCGAGTCAATCTCTGCCTGAAATGCCGTTTTACTCTGCCCCAGCATGGTGGCAGCATTAATCAGATCACGGTAGGGTCCGCTGAGCAGGATTGCGACACGCTGAAAAATGGCGGCCCGGGCTTCCCAGGGCATATTGGACCAGGTTTCCCAGGCTTTTTGGGAGGCTTCAACAGCCATTTCAATTTCTTTCGCTGTGGCCTGATGGTATGTGGCCAGCAGATGCTTGTGATTATGCGGCATCCGGCACTCTCCCAGCTTACCGGTCTTGATTTCCTTCCCACCGATAATCAGGGGAATTTCGAAAGTTTGGTTTTTCAGTTCCGCCAACTTGGCTTTCAGTGAAGCTCGCTCAGGAGAACCGGGGGCATAATTTTTAATCGGCTCATTCACAGTGGTCGGTAATTTGACACGAGCATTATCCATACAGATACTCCTCAAAGTTTTTTCTTATGCTGAATTTTAGATTGAATAGAATCAGAAACATCAATTCGATGGAATGCAAAAACCTCACCAGTAAATGGCTACTGTTCCGACTTTTCCCAGCGAATTTTCCCATCCCAGTATTCGATCTGACGGCTGAGCTTTCCCTGGGCGTCCCAGTACTTCCAGGTCCCGTGATTTTTCCCGTTGCGATAATTCATTTCCACGGCCAACACCCCATTGGGATACCAGCGTTTCCAGGTACCGTCCGGTTTTTTGTCGCGTAAAACCTGGACCGCCTGCTTTTTCCCATTGGGGAAATAGCGATACTCCATCAGGGAGTTGCTGGCTAAATCCTCCACGCTGATCAATTCGGCTTTGGGGCTGTAAATTTCCCTGCGCAGCAGTTTGCTGTCGGCGGTTTTATCCGCGTGGATTTCCACAACCTTTTTTTGTCCGTTGGAATATGTGGAAGTGATGATGGTAAAGGGCTGGCCGGGTTCGGATGCACACCCCACAATGAAAAGGACAACCAGAAGTGCCAGGAATCTTTGGTAACTTTTGCGGCAGTACATGAAATTTCTCCTAATCACATACTCATGCTAGATACGATTTATAAAACAGGTCCAGGTCGGCTTCATCGCCAAATATCATTATCGTTTCATCCGCGTATCTACCGCCCAATGGAACTTGAGTGCGGACATAACAATCTCCATCCGGGCGACGAAACAATCCCGTACGACCGGTTTTGAGCCCCTCGCGAAGCTCGCCATCATATTTTCGGACCAGTTTTGCGATTTCTTCCATTCTCAGGTCTGATCGTTAATCATGGGTATGGGCATGCCGGATGAGTTTGGTCACCGATTTTTCCAGGTCCACCACCCGGGCGCTCAATTCCTTCACAGCCTGTTCCCAGATCTCCCGGTCATCGTTGGGTGTTTCCAGGGATTGGTCGTTGATTTCTTCTTCCAGAACTGCCAACTGATGCTCAAGCCGGCTAAAGTTCTTCTGAAGCTGGCTCGCCATGGTTTCCAGTTTTTCGATCTTGGGGAGAATTCCGTTGGTGTCAGACATTATTACCCAATCTCAACGCTTGGATTTACGACCGCGCAACCGGGCTTCCAGTCGTTTGATAATTTCATTATCCTCGGTATCCGGGGGCGCTTCTTCTTCCTGTGCCACGGGTTCCTCGCTCTCCGGAGTGTCGCCATTGGGATTGAGGATAAACTCATCAGCCGCCACATCGCCTTCCAGATAATCCCGCATTTTACCACCCTGGAGTTGATCCAGCAGACCAGAGAGCTGCCGGTTAAAATCATCCACGGTATGCTCCAGCCGTTTTAACAGCTCTTCCATGATTTCCGTCCCATACTGGTCATTAATACCATCCATTAATGAACCCAGATGGGCTTTCAGGAATTCGTACCGGCTCTCCTCATTCTCGAAATTGATCACGTCTTTTTCTTTGGGTTCCGGTGCTGATTTCGTCTTCTTCTCAGGCATGGTTGGCTCCAATCATGCTAATTTTTAAGGTGTTACTCCCACAAAACAGACGCGTTCTGGTTTGTCTGGACAGGTCGGCGGGAGTCAGATATCAAATTACGATATTTTTCCATTTTCGCAACAGGCCAATGGGTACTTAATATTGGTGGGTGGGACCAAAACTAAAGTAGACCGCTTCCATGACCGGCAAGCTGGCAGCACCGGATTCTCCCACACCATGGGTGTAGGTCAGATAACGAAGTTCGGTAAAACCATCGGCACGCTGTTGCTTCGCCATGTGTCGAATGGTTGCGTAAAGCTCCACATAACCAGCGTATTGATTTCCTTCAGCCCGGAGCAAACCACATTCCACTGCACTGTCCGGCAGCGTCTCGTGATACGCAGGATTCCCGGATGGATTGTACCGGGTTGAAATAATACGCCAGGGCGTGATTCGCTGCTGCACCGCGACCTGGGGTGCGGATAAAAACGATACCGTACCGGTTACCTGTTTGGGCTGGCGAATGGTCAGGGAGTCCGCACTCCGGATAAGCTCTTTCAGTTTGAGGATGGGAATGGTATACGGCGATTGTTTTGGGTTCGGGGCAGGTAATCCCGTCAGACCAGATGCGCCGTAATCGCCGATAATGAAATAGGTCAATGTATCCCCTGCAACCGCATCAACGGGAATGACTGCCCGGTAGGCATGTCCTTCTCCTTCGGACTTTATTTCGTTGTAATGTGGGCTCCCGGGCACCCGGTAATACACAAAGATCTGTTGGGGCCGAGAGAAATTGGGCTCGGCAATCACCTCCACAACGAACGGTGTATCTTCCAGCAATTCTGCAGGCGGCTTATGGTAAATGGCAGGCGACTGGCACCACAACATGACGGGCAATGCCAAGACAAACAGCAGCTTATTCACTGAAGGTCAACCCGCTGTCGATTAATCTCTGGTACAGTTGAAGATTGTATTCTGTCACCCATTGTTCCAGGTTCAGTTCGTCTAAAATTTCCCGTTGATTTTTCTGAATCAGCTCCGCACGATAATCATAACGCCGCGCCATGAACCACGCATAGGTGCCGAATGTGGCCATCTCAATGGTCGGGAGCCATTCATGCAGTGTTGTGGACTGGTCATCAAACCGGCTGGCACCAAAGAACAAGCTGCCAAATGCGCTAAAGCGTGCGATTGAGTGCAGCCAGCGCGACCTGCGGCGGTATTTTTGGGCAGAAAGCTCCAGTTTATTGTAGGCATCAAATCGTTGTGGTTTTCCCATTGTTTCAAACAATTCCCGTGTAGCGAGCTGACGGTCACCTTTGAACAGGACCGGTAATCCATCCTGTTCCACCAGGGTTAATTTGGTGCGGGCAAATTCACTGGGGACGTGACGACTCAGCAGCGTTCCATTTTCCTGTCCCTGCAATTTACAGGTGAGCAAAATGACCAGTACAACGGCAAATCTGCCCATGTTACTGAATAAATACTGTGTGAGATGCAACGGGTTTACCTGGTATCCGACTCGATGCTGATGGGATTAGGTTTTCAGTTCGCGAATGATCTTTTCCACGTCATCATCGGTCAAACCGGAACTGCCGTACAGGATTTTTTCCGTAGCTGGTGCGGGGTTAGGAATGACGGTAGAATTGGGCTTCGGCGGTGGCAGGTCGGCTGAAGCAGCGCTGGTACCTTTACGGCTCTCAAAAGGCCGGTCAATGGCACTGTCTCTTGGTCCTGTTTTATCCAGCGGTCTGGTCTCGTAGCCCAGGGATTTCACATTCACCAAATGTTTGGCGGAGATATTATCCATGGTAATGGAGCCGGACCGGGTACCGCTCCCCAGGGTGAGCGCCGGTGGTAATTCGGTGGTGTACCCCACCGACCCGTGTACGGAGGGTGAATTTACCACCAGTCTGCCCACATGAAACTTGAGGGCGAATTCCAGCACAATGTCATCATCCCGGGTATGAAGTGCCGCGGTATGACCGATCCCGGCCATCTCCACCATGGTCAGTCCAAACTGAAAAGCCTGTTTTATGGAATTGGCCGGCAGCATGGCCAATACCGGGGATAATTTTTCTTTTGAAAAGGGTTCATCCGGTCCCACCGAATCAATGGGAACGAGAATCGCTTTGACCTTTGGGTCGACTTTGAATCCGCTCTTTTCGCCAATCTGCCAGGGATACAGTCCCACCACCTTCGTATTCAGCTTGCCTTCGTGGGTGAACATCCATGAGCGGAGTTGCTCCTTTTCGGTTTCACTCACGATATGGACCGGTAATTTTTTCAATGCCAGCATAACCTGCCGCTCGATGGAGCGCTCATAGATCATGGCCTGTTCCGAGGAACAGATCACCCCGTTATCGAACGATTTACCGGTAATGATATCTTTCACCGCTTTGGCCACATCGGCTGTGCGCTCAATGATGGCCGGGACATTGCCCGGACCCACGCCGTAAGCTGGTTTTCCGGAAGAATAGGCTGCTTTTACAATACCGCGCCCGCCCGTGGCGATAATGACATTCACATCATCGTGTGACATGAGATGTTGCGCACCGGCAATGCTGGGTGTCCTGATGCAGCCGATCAGTCCCTGGGGAGCGCCCGCTTTTTCAGCGGCACGAGCCAATACTTCCACGGAGGCCTGGGTACATTTGGCGGCACCCGGGTGGGGCGAGGCAACCACGCCATTTCCACTTTTCACTGAGATGATGACATTGTTCAGAACGGTGGACGTCGGGTTTGTAACGGGGATAATGGCAGCTACGATGCCCATGGGCTCGGCAATCTGCATGGTGCGCTTCAGTCGATCCCGGTGAATCACACCCACAGTCTTTTCGTCTTTAATGGCATTCCAGAGATCCCGGGTCGCGAACTGATTTTTAATAATTTTATCTTCGTAGTGCCCGAAGCCGGTATCGTCAACCGCCGCCCGTGCCAGGGATTCCGCCGCCCGGGATCCGGCCTCCACCATGGCTCTGGTGACCTGATCAACCTGAGCCTGCGTGAATTTCTGAAATTCCTGCTGGGCATGCTTCGCCTGTGCCACCAGCTCTCTTACTTCCTGTATCGACTGTAAATCTTTGTCCATTGGTCATCCTGTTTTGAGCGTGTCCGGAAGTTTAATTGTTTGGTGTGATGTTCGCAACATCCAACCATTGTGATATGGCGTATCACGAGCCGGCAAATGCGCAAAAAGTCATGGAAACCTGTTTGCTCTTAGTAGTCGTCAGGTTATTATCTGCGTCAGGGGACACATATTTGAATCTACGGGCATGGATGGAACCGATTCAACGATAAGAAAACCAAGACTGCACATGAAATTTTGTTTAATACCGGGAAAATTGATTCCCTTTTTCGGCTTCCTCCTAATGGCGGTAATAGTACCGTTGCAAGGCCAATTTTCCAGCACCAATAAAGATAGTCTGGAGCAGATCATCGCCGGAACATCCGGTCTGGAACGGGTGCAGATTCTGGGCAAATTCACCGACTTCTACCGGGTTCTGAATCCCCCGATGGCAATTGAATTTGGCAAGCGGGCGCTCGCGCTGTCGGAGGAATATGACGATGCTGCCACAAAAGCCCAGACTCTCCATCGTCTGGGTATGGTGTACTACCTGCGCAGCGACTATCTGGACGCCATTGATTACTTTCAACGGTCGGCCGTCATTCGCGATTCCATCGGTGACCTGAGGGGGTATGGCAATTCATTGGCCAGTATCGCCAATATCAACAATTTCTGGGGAAATTATTACGAGGCCACTGATCAGTATTACAAAGTGCTGGATCTGCGGAAAGAGATCAACGACCAGCGCGGCATCGCCACCACCCTCATTAATCTGGGAAGTGTGTATAAAGTACAGGGCAATTTCGATGTTGCACTGGACATGTACCTGCAAGCCATTACCATGTCGGACACCATTGGTTTTTTAGAGGGGAAGGCGTGGACCTATTACAATATGGCGGTATTGTACAAGATCATGGAGGAATACGACCGGGCGTTGGAATACAACAGACAAGCGCTCGCCATCTATGAAACTTTAACGGAAAACCTGAAAGGTGTGGCATTGTGCCTAAATGAATTCGGTACAATCTACAACGCCAAAGGCGAGAGTGAAAAATCACTGGATTACCACCAACGGGCATTAGCCATCTACCGCAATCTCCAGGACTCCTACGGCATTGCTCGTACCTATACGGATATTGGAAATTTTTATTTCACGCACGGGGAACACCATAGAGCGCTGGAATATTATGACAAATCCTTCAAACTCCGGCGCGATATCAATGATTCGCTGGGCCGCATTCAAACCTTGCAGGCTATCGCCAAGACCAATTTCGCAATGGACCGCTATGATCTGGCATTGACCAACTACCAGGTGGCGCAGGAAATGGCCCGTAAAGCGGATATGCTTTCCACCATGGAAACCAACTATGAGGGCATGGCCCGGGTCTACGCTGCCAAGGAAGATTTTAAGACCGCCTATGCGTTTTACCGGGAATTTACCAATATCAAGGACAGTTTGTTCAGTTCCAGAGTCACTTCCCGCATCTCAGACCTGCAGGTGAAGTACCAAACCGAGCGCAGCCGCCGGGAAAATGAGTTGCTGCGTAAGAACAACGAAATCCAGGAACTCATGTTGATAAAGGCAAATTATCAACGCTATGTCTTGAGCCTGGTCATCGTAGTCGTCTTGATTTTCCTGGTATTCTTCCTTGTCAGGTATCGATCCGGCAAGAAAATGAACGCCCGCCTGCAGGAACAGAAGGATCAGCTTACTAAGGCACTAAAACAATTGCGACAGCGGGAAGAGGAATTAGAAGAGCTGAATGCCACCAAAGACCGGTTTTTCTCCATTGTCTCCCATGACCTGCGTGGTCCGTTGGGTGGTTTTTATCGTCTTACGGAAACCATGGCCCGGGAGATTGATAATCTGAGTCATGAGGAAATCAAAGAAGCCATGACCGGCGTCCATCAATCCGCAGAACATATGTATAAATTGCTGGAGAATTTACTGGAGTGGTCCCGGCTTCAATTGGGGAAGGTGGAATTTCACAGTGAAACATTCAATCTGGGAGAATCGGTCTCCGGCACGCTGGCTTTGATGAAAACCCAGGCAGCGCAGAAAAATATCCATCTGGACACGCATCTGCCTGATACACCCATCACGGTCCAGGCTGACACACACATGCTGGGTACAATCGTTCGCAATTTGGTATCCAATGCCATCAAATTCACCCCCCGCGGTGGCGAGGTGGAGGTTATTGTTGAGAAAGCAGACGAAACATTTGCCCGGGTGACCATTTCGGACAATGGTGTGGGTATGGACCGGGCCACTCGGAGCAGCCTTTTCGATATCGGCAATCCCAAGCGCCAGGCAGGCACTGAAAATGAACAGGGCACCGGATTGGGATTGATCTTATGCAAGGAATTGGTGGAAAATCACGGCGGTACAATCTCAGCGGATTCCACACCCAATAAGGGCAGTACTTTTCAATTCACGCTCCCCCTGGCTTAATTGCCATTTAGAGAACGCCGGTTCTCATTTTCAAAGAAATCTGCTTAATTGAGAATGAAAGGCCCTGCGAATTGCGTGGTCTTCAGCTAAGATCTTTTCTCAATTAAATTTTTTTCACGATCAGCGTCCCCCTCCCTATTTCATTGTAAATCGTTATTATTATGGATTATATACAACCTGTTATTTCCATGCTATTTAGCAATTGGTTGCTATTGTAAATGATACTGGCATATGCATTGCAAACTATAGCGGCGAATATAGGATTGCTAGAGTGAGCATAGACGATATAACAAAAAACATGACCGACACGAATCGCCCCGTATTCTCAATTAGTGTGGCAGCAGAAATGATTGGTGTCTCGGTGCATACGTTAAGGATGTATGAAGCGGAGGGACTGGTTTTCCCCCACCGCACTGCCAGCTCACGCAGACTCTATTCCCACAATGATCTCCATCGGCTACGCTGCATCCGCGTCATGCTGGATGAGCGGGGACTCAACATTGCCGGCATCAAAGCCATGATGTCATTAGCGCCCTGCTGGGACATTAAAAATTGTGCGCTGGAAGACAGAATGAGTTGTCCCGCCTATATTGAAACCACCACACCATGCTGGTTGGTTGAAAACAAGCCCCGGGTCTGTTCCGAGGAGGAATGTCGCAACTGCCCGGTTTATATGGAATTAACGCTTTGTGGTAATATGAAATTATTTCTGAAAAGGCATTGGAAACAGGTATGAGTAAACATGTGAATCGCCGGGAATTTATTCGCCTGGCCGGACTGGGTGCCGCCGGTTTAACGGTGGCAAACCCCATTCTGGATTGGGCCAAAGGCGAAATTCTGACCAGGGACACTCTGCCCGGGATGTATTCCAAACGCACACCAACCTATTGCGAGGTGTGTTTCTGGAAATGCGCCGGCTGGGTGCATCATAACGAAAAGGGTGAAATCTGGAAAATCACCGGTAATGCTGAGGATCCCCATTGCAACGGCCGGTTTTGTCCACGGGGAACCGGTGGTGTGGGCATGTATTATGACGAAGACCGGCTGAAAACCCCGCTGATCCGCACGGAGGAGCGGGGTAAACAGGTCTTCCGGGAAGCCTCCTGGGACGAGGCTTTTACTTACATCGCTGAGAAGATGGAGATGATTAAAGAGAAATGGGGACCCGAGTGCATGGCGCTGTTCACTCACGGTTCAGGCGGACATTATCTGGGACACATGCTCCAGGCGTACGGCTCCAACAACGTGGCCGCGCCCTCCTACGCCCAATGTCGTGGACCGCGTGAAGTTGGGTTTATCGGTACATTTGGCGAAGGTGTTGGTTCTCCTGAGCGTACCGACATCCGGGACAGTCGTTGCCTGGTACTGATTGGCAGCCACATCGGCGAAAACATGCACAACGGGCAGGTTCAGGAATTCAGCGAGCTCGTTGATAAAGGTGGTACGGTCATCACGGTGGATCCGCGTTTCTCAACGGCAGCGAGTAAATCCAAATATTGGTTACCCATCAAGCCGGCGACCGATATGGCGTTGCTTTTGTCCTGGATCCATGTACTGATTTATGATGAGCTTTACGATAAAAAGTATGTGGAAAAATATGCCTATGGCTTTGATGAACTGAAGGCACATGTCAAGAATTTCACACCTGAATGGGCTTATGGTATTACCACCATTAAACCCCATGTGATTCGGGAAACCGCCCGGGAGATGGCCAACGCCTCGCCGGCGGTGATCATTCACCCGGGGCGTCATGTGACCTGGTATGGTGATGATACTCAGCGATTGCGGGCAGTGGCCATTCTCAATGCCCTGCTGGGCAGTTGGGGCCGGCGCGGTGGCTTTTACAACCCCGTCAAACCCACCGTCCCCAAAGTGAAACATCCCCCCTATCCCAAACCGAAACGGGACTGGCGTGAGGCATTTCCGGACAAATACAAATTAGCCGGACTGGCGCTGGCCTCCGGACTGTGTGACGCCACCGTACCCAATGTGGAGCGGGACTGCGCCATCAAGGGCTGGATCGTAAACGGTACCAATCTCATTCATACTTTACCAAACCAGAAAAACACACTGGAGGCAATCCAGGCGCTGGAGCTGTTGGTTGTGATTGATACCATGCCCATGGAAATCACCGGTTATGCTGATGTCATTTTACCGGAATGCACCTACCTGGAACGCTACGATGATCTGCGGGTGAGCGCCCACCGGGAAGGCAGCATCGCCCTGCGGGTTCCGGCAGCCGAGAAGAAATACAACACCAGATCTGCCTGGGAAATGGCGCGGGGACTGGGCATCAAATTGGGTCTGAAAGACTATTTCCCTTTCAAAACCCAGGCAGAAGAGCTGGACTGGCAGTTGGAACAGATGGGATCTTCGCTGGCTGAGATGGAAAAAATCGGTGTGAAAAAGTTCGCCCGTCCCTATGACGATCTCTACCCGCTGGAAGGCCTGCCCGATTATGAATTTTGGACCAATACGGGCAAAATTGAGCTTTACGCCACCCAGTTTGCCATGGAAGGCTACGCTCCCCTGCCCGGCTACAAAGCGCATGAGGAACCGCCCTACGGATTTTATCGACTGATCTATGGCCGGGCGCCCATGCACACCTTCAGCCGCACCACCAACAATCCCAATCTCCACGACCTGATGGATGAAAATACAGTCTGGGTCAACCCCAAGGTGGCCAAGGAATGGGGATTGAAAAATGGTCAGGCGATCTGGCTGGAAAATCAGGACGGCGTCATCAGCTCATCCTCCATCAAAGTACGGGTTACGGAACGCATCCGTTTTGATTCAGTCTATATGGTCCACGGCTTTGGTCATACCAATAAAAAGCTGACCCGATCAGCGGGTCGGGGCGCCAGTGATGCCGAGCTCATTACCCGGGTGCATGTGGACCCGGAAATGGGCGGCACCGGCATGCGGGGTAATTTCGTCACCTTTCGTTTTGAGCCTGCAGAAGAGGTGATCGCATGAGATACGCAATGGCAATTGATACCAGGCGCTGTGTGGGCTGTAGTGATTGTGTGGTGGCCTGTCAGACTGAAAATGATGTGCCCGTTGGGTATTGCCGGGACTGGATTGTGGAATCCATGAGCGGCACCTACCCGGAATTACAATTAGAAATTCGCTCTGAGCGCTGTAATCACTGTTCAGATGCGCCCTGTGTCCGGGCTTGCCCCACTCAGGCCAGTCATGTGGGCAAGGGCGGCATTGTCCTGGTGGAGGAATCGGAATGCATCGGCTGCAAGGCCTGTATCGCTTCCTGTCCCTATGATGCCCGCTATGTTCATCCGGAAGGCTATGTGGACAAATGTACATTCTGTATCCACCGGGTAGAAAAAGGTCAAAATCCGGCCTGTGTGGATGTGTGTCCCACCCATGCCATGATCTTTGGCGATATGGATGATCTTAACAGCGACATTGCCAAGCTGGTGGCGCGTCGCAAGTGGAAGACACTGATTCCGGAAGCCGGCACCAAACCTAACATTTACTACTTACTATGAGGTGACTGATGGTAGAAGAAATAATCACCAGTGGTCGCATGACACCCGAAGTGGACCCGATTTTACATATCTGGGGCTGGGAAATTCCGTTGTACCTATTCCTGGGGGGCTTTGCCGCGGGAATTCTCTTTTTCTCAGCTCTATTTACCCTGCAGAACAAGGAAAACCGGTACAGTATGGCCGTGAAAGCGTTGCCACTGGCTGTACCGGTGCTGTTGGCGATTGGTCTGGGCGCATTGTTTCTGGACCTCTCCCACAAACTGTACTTCTGGCAATTGTACACCAATATCCGCTGGGAATCGCCCATGTCCTGGGGTGCCTGGACCCTGATGCTGGTAACACCCCTGTCCATTTTATGGGCAGCCAGTTGGATTGAAGATCTGTTCCCCAATCTGGATTTGCGTTATGACTGGCTGAAGGAGGCGATCCGAACCATTCGCCAGTATCAAAAACCCATGGCCTGGGCGTTGATCGTCCTGGCCGTAATCCTGGGCATGTACACCGGTATCCTGCTCTCGGCTTTTAATGCCCGGCCATTCTGGAATAGCGCGATTATGGGACCGCTCTTCCTCACCTCCGGACTTTCCGCGGCAGCCGCAGCCATCACGCTATTAACCAAGGAACATGCCGAGCGGAGTCTCTTCACCAAAATTGATCTGATCCTGATTGCAGTGGAATTGTTTTTCATTATTCATCTGTTCATGGGATTTCTGGCCAGCACACAGGTGCACATTCAAGCCGCGGAAATGTTTTTGGGTGGTGAATTCACCGTGCCATTCTGGGTCTGGGTGGTGGGAATTGGTCTGGCCATTCCGGCACTGCTGGAAATTTTGGAATTACGCAAACGGTTTGTCCCCACCTATGTCCCGGCCCTGATGGTCATTGCCGGAAGTCTCATGCTGCGCTTCATCGTAGTGGAGGCGGGACAAGCCAGCCGATGGTTGTATTAGATTTAAAAATATACTTGAAGTGAAAGGTCTAATGTTATGAACAACAAGTACATGAATCCCTATCTTGCAGGATTTCTGCTGGGGGTTGTACTGCTTATGGCGTTCTTTTTTTCCGGTCGCGGCCTGGGTGCCAGCGGCGCGGTTAAGAGCGCACTTGTGTTCGGAATGGATACGGTCGCCCCGACGCATACGGCGGAAAATGCATACTTCGGTCACTATGTTGCCGATGACGCCAATCCGCTGAACAATTGGCTGGTGTATGAAATTCTGGGGGTCATTGTGGGTGGCTTTCTGTCCGGCGCACTTTCCGGGCGTCTCAAGCTGAAAATCGAACATTTCCCGGGAATTTCCTCCAAACGGCGACTGATTTTTGCGCTGCTGGGTGGTGTATTATTTGGATTTGGCTCCCAGTTGGGGCGTGGTTGTACCAGTGGTTCGGCGCTCACGGGCATGGCTGTCCTGAGTGTGGGCGGTTTTGTGACCATGGCAGCCATCTTCGGAACCGCCTTCGCGGCTGCCTATTTTTTCCGTAAAAATTGGATTGGACTGGGGAGTTAACATGGGACCATTAGTACCAAATGAAGTGATTGCAGGGAATTGGAATTTCCTTATCGCATTTGTCATTGGCATCGGCTTTGGATTTATTCTGGAACAAGCCGGTTTTTCCAGCAGCCGCAAACTGGCCGGGATGTTTTACGGATACGACACCGTTGTACTGAAGGTCTTTTTCACCGGCGCCATCACCGCCATGCTGGGCCTCTTATTTTTCAGCCTGTTTGGATGGGTTGATCTGAATCTGGTCTATGTGAATCCCACCTACCTCTGGTCTGCCATTATTGGGGGCGTAATCATGGGACTGGGATTTATTGCCGGGGGCTTTTGTCCCGGTACCAGCATCTGTGCAGCAGCCATTGGTAAGATTGACGCCATGATATTCATCGCAGGCATTTTCCTGGGTGTGTTCATTTTTGGAGAG
>JAIPJQ010000052.1 GCA_021734065.1 Fidelibacterota bacterium
ATTCTTCCTCAACCCGTTCGGCATTCTCTGATTGCCACGCTGCCAGCAATTCATCGATCTCTTCGTGTAATTTTGCCACCACCGGTTCCAGCTCGTCCCAGTCAAATCCCACCTGGGCAGCCTTTTCCTGAATGCGCTGAGCTCTTAGCAGACCGGACATGTTTTTGGGTACACCATCCAGCCGGGAGTCGCGGCCTTCAGACATTTTAATGCGTTCCCAGTTTTCCAGTATTTCGTCCACGCTATGCTCTTTTTTTCCATCGCCGCGCTGAAACACATGAGGATGACGCCGAATCAGCTTGTCACTGATTTCATTGAGGACGTCTGAAAGTTGAAATTTTTCCGATTCTTTGGCCATCTGCACTTGTAACAAGACCAGGAAAAACAAATCTCCCAGCTCGCCCCGCAGCGCATCCGGGTCGCTCTCCTCAATGGCTTCAACCACCTCGTAGGTTTCTTCCAGCAGATAGGGAATCATGGATTTTGGGGTCTGTTGCTTATCCCAGGGACAGCCATCCGGACCGCGGAGTTGCGCCACTATTTCCACCAGACGCTGGAATGCGTCATTGGCGACACGAGCCGGATTCGTACCGGAAGTTTTATGATGATCAGTCATTGACCGCGTTGCTACTGTTTCGCTTAATTACCTTGATCTGCTGAATACGCCGGTTTTCCACGGAAAGCACTTCAAACCGATACCCGTCAAAATCAACATAATCACCCGCCTGGGGGATCTGCCCCAGCACATCGTACACAAAACCGCCCAGGGTGTCGTACTCTTTTTCACCAGGAAAATTCACGTCCAATTGCTGGGCTAATTCATCCAGATTGGTACCGCTTTCCACCAGAAAAGCATCCGGTCCCAGTCGCTGGATTTCCTCGGGTTCATTCTCATCCATTTCGTCCTGCAGGTCGCCCAGAACCTCCTCAATAATGTCTTCTACGGCCACCATGCCGGAAATGCCACCATATTCATCTACCACCATGGCGATTTTTTGACGCTCATGCTGCATGGTGCGTAAGAGTTCATCAATGGGCTGTCCTTCCGGAACGAACAGGGCCGGGCGCGCCAGACGTTCCAGATTCACGCGATTGGTGGTGCTGTGGAGGTAGGGCAGCAGATCTTTGATGAAGACAATCCCCAGAATATTATCGATACGCTCTTTGTACAGCGGGAATTTGGAGTAACCGGTTTCACGAATGGTGTCCAGAATTTCCGCCCGCGTCATATCCGTATGCATCACCACCATATCTGGCCGCGGAATCATTACCTCCTTGGACACGGTGTCGCCAAACTCGATGAGCGAATGGATCATCTCCTTCTCTTCATCGCCGATGACGCCCTTGTCCTGTCCCAATTCCACCAGGGTTTTAATCTCGTCATCCGAGACGAATGCTTCTTCGGGGCGAATGCCCAGCCAGTTCACCAAGCCCTGCACCAGACCGTAGAGAAGGTTGGCCAGGGGTGAGAGAAACCGGGTGATGATGCTGATAAGCCAGACGACCCGGGAGGAGAAGTCCAGGGAGTTCCGGATGGCCAATACCTTGGGCGTGATTTCACTAAACAAGACGATGATAATGGTGAGAATCAGGGTCTCGACCGAAAGTGCCACCGCCTGATTCCAGCCCATTTGAATGGCCAGTTGAACCGTGATTGTGGCGGCCATGGCGGCCAGCACTACATTCACAATCGTGTTGCCAGTGAGAATGGTAATAAGGAGTCGCTTCGGCCGATGCATGAGCCGGACGATGAGTCTTGAAGATGGCGCTAAATCATGTTTCAGGCGTTCCAGGTCGGCATTTTTCAGCGAAAAAAGCGCTGTCTCCGACCCGCTGAAGAAAAAGGATAGCAAAAATAAAAGTATAAATGCTGCGATTTGAATGATGAGGGTTACATCCATTGGATTTTGTTCACATGATACGGGGGTTCAAAGGAATTAATACAGATGGTCTCACAACAGATTCAATTCAGCCAGATATTTATCTTCCAGTTGGCGCATATTTGCTTTTTCCTCCGTGGTTGTATCCTCATAGCCACACAGGTGCAGACAGCCGTGGATGACCACGCGAAAAAACTCCTGCTCATTGGCGGTGTCATAGTCCACCGCATTCAGGCGGATCTGCTCCGGAGAGAGATACAACTCCCCCTCAATGTCTATTTCATCGGCATCGTTCAGATTAAACGCGATAATGTCGGTGAAGGCATTAATCCCGAAGTGTTGGGATTTCATGGCTCGCAGGGCTTGATTGGGGAGCATTACCAGCGAGAGAGTGCTGGCGGTGCGGCCTTCACGCCGGAACACCAATTCTACCGCCTGTTTTACAGGCTCAGGGTCAGGAACGTCGGCGTCAGATTCGTTGAAATATTCAAATTGCATGACAGACATTATGCTTCATCCGGGCGCATGTGAAGTTTTTCACGCTGACCCGGGTATTCGATGCGCTTGTGCAAGCTGCCCAGCAGGACGGGAATCATTGCTTCTTTCACCGTGGTCAATTCACGGAAAGTGAGGGGACATTCATCCAGGTCCCCGTCCTTAATTCGCGTCTCAATAATACTGTCGATCAGCGTCTCAATTCGGTGGGGTGTAGGTGAAGAAACAGACCGACTGGCAGCTTCAACCGCCTCCGCAATCATAAGAATACCGGTCTCTTTGGTGTTGGGACGTGGGCCGGGATACCGGTAGTCCTCTTCGTTTACCTCCTGGGGATTCTCGGCCTGTTTCAGGGCTTGCTGGTAGAAAAATTCCACCCGGGAACGGCCATGGTGCATGGGAATAAAATCCGCCACCACCTGAGGCAGTTTATACTCCTTGGCCATGCGGATGCCATCTTTCACATGGGAGGTAATAATCATGGCCGATAAACGTGGCGCCAGCTTGCTGTGCTTGTTCTCTCCACCCAGTTGGTTCTCAATGAAGTACGTGGGTTTGGTGACTTTCCCCACATCGTGATAATAAGCGCCCACCCGGGCCAGCAGGGAGTTGGCACCAATGGCATCCGCCGCGGCAACCGCCAAATTACCCACATCCACGGAATGCTTGAATGTACCCGGCGCGTTCATGGCCAGATGATTCAGGAGCTTGTGATTGAAATCCAGCAACTCCAGCAGCGTGAGGTTGGTGGTGATTTTAAAGGTTTTTTCAATAACGATCAGCAAACCATACGTGAGGAGGGGGGCTAGAAAGCCATTGGTGCTGGCAAACAGAATCTTGTCCAGCAGCGATGTCCAGTCGGAAAACTTGATAAGCTCGAAGGTGAGAATGACAAAGACATATCCGGCGATAATTGCTACGATGGACCAAAGCAACTGGGTCCGTTCCCGCAGACGCCGGACGGTGTAAATGGCCAGCGAAGCGACGAACAAATTTGCGATGACGAATGGCAGGTTATTGCTCAGGATGATCCCTACCAGAAGGGTCAGCGTCACCATGGCGATAAAGGCGATTCGTCCATCGAAAATAATGGTGAAGAGCATGGCGGCGATTGTCATGGGAATGACGTATTCCGACCAATGCAGGACATAGACGAAATAGTAAGCCAGCGCGATGTGAATGAGGAAAATCAAACACACCAGAATCAGCAGTTTGATGTTGTGGTAGATATTGGGACGGTAGGTGACAAGGTACGCAAAAAAGAAAAACAGCACCACCGCTGACAGCAGGATCCGGCCGATGAAGGTCATGGTCTGGGTGGTGGAGGTGGTCAATTGCCCGCGCCGTTCGTACTCTCTTTCCAGCGAATCGAGCTTGCGTTTGATCTCCGGTGTGATGCGGGTATTGGCGTCAACAATCTTCTCGTTCTCGAACACCTTCCCGATGGCGATGGGAACCGAGCTCCTGGCCGCCAGTTGTCGCTCCCGGGTTAATTCATTGTCGAAAATGACATTGGGTTTCACCAGTGAGTTTGCAATAGTATGTGCCAGGGTAGTCAGTCTTGGATCGAATTGCACCAACAGATCATTCAGGATAGCACTGATATTGGCAGTGGCTTCCTCCACGGAAAAATAGACACCCGGATTCTGGTCAATTTCCTTTCCGCGCACAATCACCGAAATTGTCGGGGTCGGGATATCGTCGGGAGAACGATTGAGGATGCCCGCTTGGAAAGTCTGATTCAGAGCCCGGCGGATACTGCTGATAAAATATTCAGCCACATTCACCGTATCGTCGTCAATAATCTCCTGTTCATCCATATTCAGAAAATAGAGCCATTCACCTTCGCGGAGATTACCTATCCCGAGAGCGGCCATATCTTTCCGCTTCATTTCGATGCGGAGGCTATCTTCTTTCAACAGGGAGATGAGGCTGTCCGCGGTGAGGGAATCCGCTTCGATAAGCGATGACTTCAGTCGCAGATTGTAGTCGCCCAAATATTCCCGCAACAGGCTTAATTCAGCATGAATCCGGGTGAGCACCGAATCGGCAGTATCCTGAACACCCGTATGCCATTCAAAAACATAAGGAACTGCCGCAACCCGCGCTTCCCGGTCCCGACTCAGTTCAGCGTCGGTTTTTAAAATGTCATAATCAAAGGGAGCGATAATGGGTTCGGTGGTGATCTGATCCACCTGGTAATGAAATTGAAAAACCCGTCCCTTGGGGAAGAAGATAGCCGTCGCCAGCAGAATTGCTGCGATGGTGGTGACCCGGGTGATGGGAAGCCAGATCCGTTTGATGCGCTGGACCTTGTCACCCGTTGTAGATTTACCAGATGTGGATTTTGCGGCCATGTTTTTGTTTAAATACCCTTAAATAAGCCTTTGCGAATAATGAGTTTTTGCACTTCCGACGTTCCCTCACCAATGGTAAGTATTTTAGCGTCGCGAAAGTAGCGTTCAACGGGAAATTCTTTGATATAACCATAGCCGCCATGGACTTGTACAGCGGTCTGGGTCGCCTTCACGGCTACCTCTGTGGCGAACAATTTAGCCATTGCCGCTTCCTGGGTGGCATCCTTCCCCTGATCTTTCAGGTAGCTGGCATAGTAAACCAGGTGGCGCGCGGCTTCAATTTCAGTAGCCAGTTCGGCCAGGGGAAAGCCCACACCCTGGAACCGGTGAATCTTCTTCCCGAAAGCCTCCCGTTCATTGGCATACTTGACCGCGGCATTCAGCGCAGCCTGAGCCAGCCCCAGTCCCAATGCCGCCACGCTGATACGTCCGCCCTGGAGCGCGCCGGTGAATTGACGGAAGCCATTATCCAGCGGTCCCAGCAGTGCGTAAGCTGGAACCCGCAAATTTTCAAATGTGAGGGCGCGGGTATCTGAACCCCGCCAGCCCATTTTTTTCTCCGGAGGTCCCACGATAAAGCCGGGCGTTTCAGTTTCCACCAAAAAGGCGGAAATGCCATTCACACCCTTTAGCTCCGGATTGGTAATCGCGGTGAGGACGCATGTACCGGCATAGCCGGCGTTGGTGATGAACATTTTGGAGCCGTTGATGACCCATTCATCACCCTCCCGGACAGCGGTGGTTTTTGTCCCGGCAGCATCAGAACCGGCACCCGGTTCGGTAAGTCCGAAACATCCCAAAAATTCTCCGGCGATCAATTTGGGCAGGTATTTTTGTTTCTGCTCCTCCGTCCCGAACAGAAAAATGGGGTAGCAGCCCAGTGAAATATGGGCGGCCAGTGTAATGGCTACAGACGAATCAATTTTGGCAAGCTCCTCAACGGTCAGCGTATAAGCCAAAGTGTCCATGCCGGCGCCACCGTATTCTTCCGGAAATGGAATTCCCAGAAGTCCCAGCTCTGCCATTTGCGGGATCAGCTCCTTGGGAAAACGCTCGTTCTGATCAATTTCGGCCGCGATGGGTTCCACTTCATTCCGGGCAAAATCCTGCACCATTTCCCGCAGCATGATGTGTTCTTCTCGTAAATACAAATCCATGTTCATAGAAAACTCGTTTTAAAAGTTTAACCGCTCTTCCACATGCTGATTACCATTTCACGACAGCTGCACCCCAGGTAAATCCTGAGCCAAATGCAGCCAGTACCAGCGTATCACCACGATTCACACGGCCTTCCTTCACCGCTTCATAGAGCGCAATGGGAATGGAGGCTGATGTGGTATTGCCATACTTGTGAATATTGGAATACACCACCTCATGCATGGTGAGATCCAGCCGATTGGCTACTGCCTCACTGATACGCAGGTTGGCTTGGTGGGGAACCACCAATTTCACATCAGATTTTGGAATGCCCGCCGCTTCCAGGGCTTCCCGAATGACTGCCGGGAACTTGGTAATGGCGTGCTTAAAGACATTCCGACCATTCATGGTGATCTTATGCTTGTTCTGTTCTAAAATTTCCGGCGTAAGCCAGGGATTATCCCGGGTGGAAGGTGCCTCTACCATTAAATCACGGGCGTAGCGACCATCCGCATGTAATTTTGTAGCAATAACTCCCCGGTTTTCATCTTCCGTGGGTTGCAGCACAACGGCACCGGCTCCATCGCCAAATAATACGGCAGTGTCACGGCCTTCAGTCCGTAAATCTAGTGCAACTGACTGAATCTCTGAAGCTGCGAACAGAATATTTTTATAAATCCCGGCCTCAATGAATCCCCGCGCCACCGCCAATCCATAAACAAATCCCGAGCACTGTACTCGAATGTCCAGCGCCGGGGTTCCCGGGATATTCAGTAACTCATTGAGAATGCATCCACCACCGGGTAACATGTAATCTCCGGCGATTGTGGAAAAAATAATCAGGTCAATGTCTTCCGGTGCCAGATTGGCCATTTCCAGCGCTTCTCTGGCAGCCGGGAGCGCCAGATCCGAGGGACCGTCACCCGGAGCTGCAAAATGCCGTTCCTTAATTCCGGAACGCTCCGTGATCCATTCATCCGATGTGTCCATGAGTTTTTCCATGTCCGCATTGGTCATCACTTTTTCCGGTACATGCATGCCGATTCCGGCGATGTAAGCTCTCATTATTGCTCCCCTCGTTACGTTGCCGGCTTCAAATCTTTCACTTCCAGTTGAATGGTGCGCCGTCCCTGCCATTCATTTTCCGTAATCACATAGGCCACATCTACAGGCTTGTTGGCGATGAGCATTTCATAGTGTTCGCCCATCCCAAATCCAATGGCATCCACCGATTGGCGTCCCTCGCGGACTTTAAATTTCAGGTGATTCACCCCCACAATCCGGGGAAAACCCACCACCTGAACCCCCCGGCTGGCAAAAATCGGACGCATGTTGCCCGGTCCGAACGGACCCAGCCGCCGCAGGGTGGCAATCAACTGGGTGTTAATATCGCTTAACTGGATGACCTCCTCGATATTGAGTCGCGGATTCATCATTTCCGCGGAAATTTCACGTTCCGTAATTTCCAGAAATCGCTTTTCAAATTCTACCAGATTCTCAGCTTTAATCGTGAGTCCCGCCGCCATGGGATGCCCGCCAAAATTGTCCAATAAATCTTCTGTGTCCGCAATGGCTTCGTACATATCAAAGCCTTCCAGGCTCCGGGCTGAGCCCTTACCGATGCCGTCATTAATGGCGATCACAATAACCGGCACCCAGTAGCGCTCTTTCAGCTTGGATGCCACAATACCGATCACACCGTGATGCCAACCTTCATTGTAAACCACCAACCCGTGTTTTTCCCGGGGATTGTAGCGGGCATTGACAATTCGGATCGCCTCATCCACGATATCCGCTTCGATAAGTTTCCGGCTGTCATTTTCGCCCTCCATCACCCCGGCCAGCTCTTTTGCTTCATCATACTGGCGGGTGGTCAGTAAGCGAACGGCACGCGTGGCTTCGCCTAATCGACCCACCGCATTGATGCGCGGTCCCAAACCAAAAACGATGTCCGAGGAGGTGAGGTGGGATTTTCCGCTGATGCGGGAGGTCTCTTTCAGTGCGCGAATGCCCGGTTTGGTACCCTCCTCGATCATTGTCAGTCCACGGGAGAGAATGATCCGATTCTCACCTACGACGGGCACTAAATCTGCAGCCGTACCAATGGAAATCAGATCCAGATTCTGCTCCGCTAATAGCGGCGAGACATTCAGGGTTTTGGTGAGTGCCTGCGTGAGTTTGAACGCCACGCCTGCGCCGCACAGACCTTTAAATGGGTATTCACAATCGGGCTGTTTGGGATTTAATATGGCCACAGCTTCCGGAAGGGTCTCACCCGGGATGTGGTGGTCCGTAATAATCATGTCAATGCCTTTGGATTTGGCATATTCGGTCTGTCGAACCGCTGTAATCCCGCAATCGCAGGTGATAATCAAGTCACTACCGATACTTTCAGCGTAATCGATGCCCTTCAGGCTCACGCCATACCCCTCCAAATCCCGGTCCGGGATGTAAAACGTGACTTTAGCGCCCACCTCTTGCAGGAAAAGGTTCAGCGCTGATGCGGCGGTGGTTCCATCCACATCATAATCACCAAAAATCAAAATGGGTGTGTGGGTTTCAATGCGTTTCAGTATCGCCTGAACGGCCGTCTCCATGCCTTTCATGAGAAAGGGATCGTGGAGGGACTCTAGCGAGGGATTAAAGAAATCCTGAGTGGCTTCCAGCGTGTGTAGTCCGCGTCGCCAGAGTAAACCGGCCACTACAGAACTGACCCGTAATTGCCGGGACAACTGTTGAATTGCTTCTATATCCGCGTTCTGTATAAGCCAGATTTTTTCCATGATGTCCAAACGATTAGTATAATGCTGTTAAGAAGGGAATCCGAATGGTTGTTTCAGATCAGGTAGGAGCGCCCGGATGATTCCGCCAAATCCCGCTCATACCACGGTGAAAAAAACTTATGCGTCACGCCACCGACCGGTGGTGTAAAAATTGTCTGTTTTTGAATTTGAGACTGTCAGAAAAAAAGGAATCGAATCTGTAAGCCGAATTCTGTCATATCCGGCGCGAACCGGACGAGGCAGCCATTGCTCTGGATGACACGTTACCATGTCATGCGTGCTTCCTACCCGCAAGCCATCCCGACCCAGGGCCGGTACACGGCGGACAACCGCAATGCTTGCTGCTTGGAATTGCTCCGGGCGGGGTTTGCCAGGCTGTGCCGTTACCGGCGCACCGGTGGTCTCTTACACCGCCATTTCACCCTTATCCGGCTAGGCCGGACGGTATCTTTTCTGTTGCACTTTCCGTCATCTCTGCGTTACCGCCGAGACGCCCTCCGGTGGCTCAGAAGGCACCCTGTCCTGTGGAGTTCGGACTTTCCTCTCCGGATAACCGGAGCGACTGCCCGATTCGATTCCCTTTTCAAATAACCTGTAAATTGAACGCCGGTTCTGCAATGAGTTCCGGGCGTTAGTTGCTGCTAATATCATCCTCATTATCCGGATAGACCAGAATGCGGCCGCAGCCTTCACATTCGATGAAGCGATTGCCCTGTTTAATCTCAAAAAGTAATTGATCACTGATCTGTTTATGGCATCCGCCACACGCCCGGCGTTTAACCGGAACCACGGCCTGACCACGCACCTGCAGGATGCGTTCGTATTTCCGCAGGTAGCGTCTGCTCAATTTCCCCGCCAATTCATCCCGCAGTGCTTCCAGCTCTTTTTGTCTGGCATTGGTAAGATCCGTTTTGGCAGCCAGCTCTTCCTGACTCTTGGCCAAACTCTCCTGCAATTCAGTTTGCCGCGCTGTCAGTGCTTCCATTTCCTCTTCCAATTGACCGACTTCCTCGGTCAGGATACCCTGCTGATCCACGATATCCTGGATGTGGGATTTCACGGTCTCGATTTCATTGGTGAGGGCGTCGTATTCACGGTTGGTGGTGACCAGATAGAGCTGGTCCTGGTATTTGGTGAGCTTGGTTTTGTATTCATCTTTGCTGGTGCCCAGGGTCTTCAGTTCTTTTTTGTCCGACTCCACCTTGGCTTGTGCAGCTTTCAGGCGTTCTTTGACCTCAGCGCCGACCGCTTCCAGGTTCTCAACCTGCTGGGGAAGATTGCCTTTATGAGCTTCAATTTCAGCTAACTGGGTGTCGACGTCCTGCAATTCGGTTAGCGTCTTAAGAATGTTTTTCATAGTGTTCGTCTCCTGAAACCTGGCAAAAAACAAGAAGTGCACCTGGGCAGGTGCACTTCAAATTCAACATTTATTGGTTTTTTCGTCGTTCAGTGATGTGCTCGGGTAGAAAATTATTTTGCTCGTTTCCCCTTCAATTTTCACGGCCGAAAATATAGAGCGAACCACCCCCTGGTGCAATATTCAAATCTTATGGCGGGAAAGTAAATTTTCTGATCCACCATTTCCAACATCACGGAGCATGGGGAATCCCTAAATAGGCATCAATGACCCAGGTAACGGACCAATTGTGCCCCAACCGGTGCCCATCCATACTGGCCGGCAGGCGGGTCACATTACTCCCGGGCAATTCAATCTCCTGGGGATCGTAATCCAGGTTGCGGAATGCGCCATCCTGCTCCTTCCGGGTGCGCCATTGAAAATGGAAAATATTCCCGGGGAAATCAGGGTAGATCATTTTACCGGATTCATCATAGTCCGGTTCACAGTTTTCCATGAGCCGGGGATAGCCAGCCAGCGGAGCAGCCACCGTGTGAATGACCACCGAAATGGGGACATTCATGGATCCGGCTGCCTGAGTTGCAATGACCCCGCCATAGGAATGGGCAAAAATCACCACCTCTTCTACCTCGGGGTAGAGAGAATAAAGGTATGCGATTCCCTGGGCAAGGCGCTGACCGGCTGTTTCGGGACAATCTTCCCAATTCCAGCGGTAGAAGTACGAAAGACCATTCTTCCGGGCCAGATTCACCATGGGTGCCACCCATTCGTAGCCCTCTGAAGCATAACCGTGGACACCAATGATCAATTGGTTCATGGGCAAATCCTGTCCGTCCAGAATCCGCACAAAGCCTTCCGGCTGGTTAATCAGGATTTCCCCGGAACGCTTGATCTCAGCGCCCAGTGGCAGGTCATTGACCCATAGTTGGGAAAATTGCCATTCGGTGGATTGGGGGCGTGATTCTGTCGCTGTCGCTGTCGCTGTCGCTGACGCGGAGGGATTGGCCGCTGTTCGATTGCAGCCCGTCCATAAAATCAACAGGGCGAAGAAAAGGATGCTGTGTTTCAAATGTTTACCAATGTTTGTGAATGTCATGTCTGTGATTGTCCTCTGAATAGCTGTCTTTACTTAGCGTTCAATAGCGTCAAATGAACTGGCCTGCAACCATTGGGTGAGCGTGCCGTCCATAACCTCGTTATGTTTTACACTGGTGGGATAGAGCGCTAAACGGGCGTCGGAATCCCAGGCGTTTTTATACGCAATTTGCAGTGAGTCAAGCTGCCGGAAAAAGGCCTCGTGTTCCGGCGCTAAATGCTCGGTATAGATACTGTGAATGCGTCCGCCATTATCTGCAAATTCCAGATAGTTTTCCTGAAGCCCGTAAAAGGCATCAAACAAAAACAACTCCTGGATGTTTTTATACAAATCACGATTCTTCAGCACCTTGGTAATGGCACGATAGCCACCACTGTGTCCCGACAGAATGATTCTGCCCGGTGTGGCATTTTGGATGCGATCAATTGCTTTGAGCTGTTCCAGAATCTCCTTTACAAAAGCCTTAAATCCGCCCGGTTGCTCGAATTTTCCTGCGAACGAATCCCGGGCGCGCCAGGGGCCCTGCGCGATGACGAACAAAGCATTTTTACCTGAAGCTCCCAGTTGTTGGGGGATCTTGAATTGTCCCATGGCATGTAAATTGTCATTCCCCCAACCGTGGAAGTGAACCACCAAATCCACCTTTCCATCCACTTCATGGAAGCCATCCGGAATGATGACCACTGCCGTGCTGTCGGAATAGTGCCGGTCAGCAGCGTAAAAAACACCATCATAGGTATGGCCCTTAGCGCGTTCCAGTGCCGGGAAAAGACCATTGTGCAGCCGCAGTCGCAGCCATTCACCACCCGGATAGGGGTAATAATCCTGCGTACAGACGGGCGCCGGTTCCAATCCCTCGTCACCGGTGAAATGATTCCAGATCAGGCGTGAAATTTTCGCCAATGCCACCACCGCTTCATTGTCGTCGCTCCAACGGTGATCCCGGAACTGATCAGCGAATAGCGCCACCACATAACGTCCCTGGTCAGAGATGACATAACCAACATCCACCCGCGTTTCCGTAACGCTACCGGTTTTATGATGAACCCGAATATTGGCATCGGGCGGTAGAAAACGGGGAATGATATCGCTGTAAAATTGCTCGCCCAGCATCTCGAGCATCTTGTCACAGCCGACACTGTCAGCCACCTCCTGGTTCACGATTCGTTCCAGAAGTAATCCCATATCCTCAGCCGTGCTCATTCCAATACCAAACCGGAGCGATTCGGGAGAATCGGTTTTGGTGGACCAGTCCATGAGACGATTCAGCAGGCGCGTGTTTTTCAATCCCAGAGTCGTCATGTAGTCATTCACTGCTACCAATCGCTGGGAATGGGTCGTTCCCAAGGCGTCCAACACCAGATTGGTGGCGGTATTATCAGAGAGAATGATCATGAGCCGTGCCGCATCTTCCAGGCGTACCGGCACCTTACCAGAGTAATATTGGAGAATGCCGCTGCCGCCCCATTTGCGCTGGTCAGTGAGTTGGGTGGTGGTGAGCGGGTTCAGTTTGCCCTGAGCCACCTGGTGATAGAATTCAGTCAGAATCGGCAGCTTAATGGCGCTGGCGGTGGGTAAAACTTCCGAACCGTTATAATTAATGACCTCGCCGGTTTCCAAATTTTTCGCGTAAATGCCAAAAATACCGCCGGTCGCCCGCTCCAGGTCCCGGATTTGTTGTTCCAGTGTGAGTTGGTCAGGTTCTTCGGGCGTGTTTTCCTTAACGCAGCCGGTGAGGAGAACTCCCATGGAAAATGCCACCATCAGTATACTTACATATTGCCCTGATTTCATGAGCCAACCCTCTTTTCAGTGACATTATTAATCTGCCGGTTGAGCCGATAGTGAAATACTGCCAGACCCCAAACCAATCCCGCTATCAGAATGTACCAGGGATAGTGCTGGGGAATTGTTTGATCAATAACATGCCTGCCCGGTATGAGAAACGAAATGATAATGACCACACCCGCCGCTAAAATCTGGATCCAGTCCCGGCGCTGAAGCGTGATGATGCGGTCATCAAAATGGGCATTGAGCACCCGGATGCTTGCATAAATCAGCGCGATGGAAACCAATACCGGCGCCCAAATTGGTCCCACCCAGGGATAGGGCAACAAAAACAAAATATCCCAGGTGGCAATACCGGCCGGCCAATCCAGAAATAGTTTTAGAAAGACATAGTAGAAAATGTCCCACACACCGAACACGAACATGAACACGGCCAGTTTGTTGATCAATTTTTTGTACAGAAGTGAAGCCAGCGACCACATGAGCACCAGCGTGGCCAATTCCCGAATCAATTCCACCAGCGCCACATCAAAATCTGCCATGATGATGGGGAAAGCGAAGCCGTTGGGGTAATAAATTTTCCTTAAGTAAATCACCACCGCCGTCTCAATCATACCAAACGCCACACCCCAAAAAATCAGCCAGGTCATTTGGCGTTTCATACGCGTCCTTTCCTGCGAAACCAGGTTTTGGGATTCAGTCGTGCCAGACGCCGCATGGGACCGGATGTGGTGGGCGCGGGGATTTGGTCAACAGGTGGTCCCTCGGCGGCGGATTTGCGTGAGAATTGGCGGATGAGTGTATCCACACCGGATTTAATACCGCGGGGAATGGCCTGGACCATTGATTTTGAGGCGTGGAAAAAGCTCATGGCGGTGCGCCGTCCGCCTTCAACAGCCACATCAGCCAGCATTTTCAAGGCTTCCAGGGAAGCATTATGGCGTTTGGCGCGCAAGTCAATTTTTGTGATTGCGTGACAATATTCCCGGGCCAGAATGCCGATGCGTAGCGCCAGATATGCATTGGCGGTCCCCTCCAGCACACTGTCCTGAATCAACGCCGCTACATTGTTGAACACCGGCAGCGAACCTGCCAGAGACGATGAGAGTACCGGAGCGATCTGGGCGTCAAAATCAATCTCGTCAATCTCAGTCGCCAGAAAAACCGCCACCAGAACATTGGTGTAGAGCCGACTCAAGTCCCGCAGACCGGGACGATTGTAATAGATTTCCGCAATGGCGTAAATCATGCGCAGATTCGTTGCCAGTACCACAAAGGCGTCCAGACGACCCGATTGACTGATGGCGGTGGCCAGGAAGATCTGCATTGCCCGCGCCTTGATCTCCTTGTCCGCTTCTTTTTTAAGTGAGTCTAATGCTGTCTCCAGAGAGAAATTTTCTGATGAGATCCGCGGGTTATTTTTTAAACGCTTTTCCAGTTTGGCCAGGTATTCTGGTGTGATGGATTTGGGTCGCGGCAGGGAAGGTGGCAGGCGGAATATGAGAATAACCGGATAAAGGATCAATCCACCCAACAGCAGAACCAGAACCACGAGAACGGTGTAACCCACCACCGGTCCGCCCCGGA
>JAIPJQ010000053.1 GCA_021734065.1 Fidelibacterota bacterium
CACATCCGCGAAGTCACCGCCATCTGCCATGTGGTGCGCTGTTTTGTGGACGATAATGTGACCCATGTGGAAGGCAGCATTGATCCCATTCGGGATGTGGAAATCATCGAATCCGAACTGATTGTGAAAGATCTGGATTCGGTGGAACGCCAACTGGACAAGGTGAGCAAAAAGTTCAAAACCGGCGACAAATCTATGGAGGCGGAGTATAGCGCCCTTACCAAACTGAAAGCCCATCTGGACGATATTCAGCCAGCCAGAACCCTGGCGCTCACGGACAAGGAACGGGTGGCTGCGAAAGGCTTTTTTCTCCTTACCATGAAACCGGTGTTGTATGTGGCCAATGTGGATGAGGAGGAGATTTTATCCGATCAGCGAGGGGAAATCGAACAGCGGTTATTCGACTACGCGGAAAAAACCGGCGCCGGTGCGGTGCGGCTCTGTGGGAAGTTGGAGCAGGAGATTGCTTTGCTGCCAGAAGCGGAAAAAGCAGAATTTTGTGATGAGTATGGTCTGCCGGAACCGGGACTGGACAAACTCATCCACCGTGCCTACGACTTGCTCCATCTCCAGTCATTTTATACGGCCGGTCCGAAAGAGGTGCGCGCCTGGACTATCCGGAAAGGCACCAAAGCACCCCAGGCTGCCGGAGAGATTCATACCGATTTTGAAAAGGGATTTATCAAAGCTGCGGTTTTCAAGTTTGACGACATTGTGAAATTTGGTTCTGAAAAAGCGCTGAAAGAGAAGGGATTGATTTCACTGGAAGGGCGTGATTATATCATCAAGCCGGGTGACTGTGTGTTTTTCCACTTCAATGTCTAATCCGCACTAAATAAATAATCAGGAAAAGTCCGGATGGGAATAGCAGCAGATATCGTCATCATCGTCGTCGCCGGACTCCTGGGCGGGCTGCTGGCACAGCGCTTCCGACAACCACCACTGTTGGGGTACATTCTTGCCGGTGTTTTGTTGGGACCGCACACCGGCGGACTCACCGTATCGAATATCCACGAACTGGAGCGGCTAGCAGAAATCGGTGTAGCGCTCATGCTCATGGCGCTGGGACTGGAATTTTCTCTAAAAGAATTGAAATCGGTGCGTCGCATCGCCCTGATCGGTACACCGATACAGATATTACTCACCATGGGGTTCGGCGCCGGGCTGGGTCAGCTATTGGGATTCGCGTGGCAGGATGCCATCTGGCTGGGTGCTTTTATCGCATTATCCAGTACCATGGTGATTCTGAAAACCCTCATCCAGAATGGTCGGATGGGGACGCTCTCCAGTCGGGTGATGATCGGGATTTTGCTGATTCAGGATTTGGCCATTGTTCCCATGCTCATTATTCTGCCGGAACTGAACAATTTACAGGCGGGCGTTTCCCGTCTATTGGTTGCGGTACTGGAATCGGCCATTTTCCTGGCTGTGATGATTTTTTTAGGAACCCGTATTTTACCTCGCATTATCCAGTACATCGCCCGCTGGAATTCCAGGGAATTGTTTATTCTATCCATTGCTGCCATTGGATTAGGGATTGGCTACATCACTTACCTCATCGGTCTCAGTTTCGCCCTGGGCGCCTTTATGGCCGGACTGGTGCTGAGCGAATCGGATCATGGTCACCAGGCATTGAGTGAAATCGTTCCCCTGCGTGACCTCTTTACCCTGATATTTTTTACTTCAGTGGGCATGCTTTTGAATCCCATGTTTATCGTGGAGCACTGGGAAATTCTGCTGATTTTGGTGATTGCCATTATGGTGGGTAAGGGATTGATTTTTTACGGTCTGGCGCGTGTATTCAGATACCATAATGTCATTCCGGTGGCGCTGGCATTGACCATGTTTCAGGTGGGTGAATTTTCCTTCCTTCTGGCTCAGGTGGGGTATTCCCGGGGCTTAATCACCCAAGCCACCTTTTCAATGGGATTATCGCTGGCTGTTATCACCATGTTCATGACGCCATTGGTTTCCCGAACTATTCCCGCTGTGTACCGGTACTTCATCAAACGCCGGGAGGAGGAGGAAAAACCAGAAGCACTCAATTTTTCGGAAAATGACTTACAGGGTCATGTTATCATCGCCGGTTTAGGCCGGGTGGGGCTGTATGTGGCCAATGTTTTGAGACAGGTGGATCATCGTCTGGTGGCCATTGAGCTGGACCAGAATCGGTTCGAGAGGTGTAAAGCCGAAAAAATCCCACTGGTTTACGGGGATGCCACATCCCTGCATGTGCTGAAAGCGGCGGGATTGGAGCATGCGGCCATGCTGGTGGTTACTCTTCCGGCCATCGCATCAACACTCTCGCTGGTGCGTCATGTGAAGCAAATTCGTCCGGATCTGCATATTGTTGCCCGCATCAACTCCTCAGAGGACCGGGAAGTCTTGAATCAAATGGGTGTTTACGAAATTGTTCAGCCTGAGTACGAAGCGGCGCTTGAGTTGACCCGCCAGGCGTTGTTACATCTGGGTTTGCCCGGCCAGGAGATTCAGCGTTTTGCCGACCAGGCGCGTATCACCACCAACCCGCTGAGTTTTGATCAGGTGGAGGAGCAGGCGGCGGAGCAATTGAATGCCCCGCTGGCTCATCTAAATCTCCATTGGCTCACCATTCCACCGGACAGCGATCTGGTGGGATTAACTCTTCGCCAGTCACAAATTCGCGCCCGTACCGGTTTTTCCATCATTGCCATTCAGCGTGATCATCAGGTTTTTCCCAATCCCCGGGCATCCATGGAACTGCAGATCAATGACCGGTTGGGATTTTTGTGTACGCTGGATGACAGCAAAAAGCTCCAGGAGGTGCTGGAGCTTCCTATTGATGGCATGGAGCTGCAGTAGCGAATAAAAAGCGTATCCGGAATCTGCAAATTTTCCCCGGACGTATTGCCCGCCGAATCTACAATAAAACCTTAATTCCAAAGCATTTAAGCAGATTACCCCCCCTTTCTTCTTAATAAAATATATCAAATAATTTGTTGCTTTTCGAATGAGGCGAAGATACTTTCCGGCGTTTCGATACAGAACATAACATAGAATCTAAATCCGGCTTTGCAGTATCATGCTTCTGTATTGAGAACGTGGATCAAGGGAAAAATCATTAACTATTCGCTCTTTGTGTGCGATGGTTATCAACAAGGGATAAAGCTGCAGAAAGGAGGAATCACCAATGAGCAGGTAAAAAAGACTCCGGGTGATTAGTGAGTCAGCCCGGAGTCGCACGATTCGGTCAAGAGAACAGAACCGCAACCAAAAGTAGTTCTTTGGTTGCACGAATTCAAAGGATGAAAAGGGATTATCATGAAATCAATTAAAACAGGAATAGTCTTCTTATTAGGTCTATTCATAATTAGCGCATATGGGCAAATCCAGATCCCATCACATTTCCTGTCGGTCGGTCAAAACCCATATCCCTATGAAACCACCGTTATTGGAGCGGCAAAAATAACGAATGATCAATTAGTTGATTTGTTCTCAGTAAATGCAGCTGAATGGTCACCTTCAGGTCCCCTGAAATTCATGACCAATCAAGGTGATGCAGATTTTACAGCATTGATATTTGGGAACACGAATACCAGAGACCTTGCGTTCGGAAACCTTAATAATGATGATGCGATTGATCTTGCAACAGACCATTATACATTCCTGAATACAGGGAATGGGTACAATGCAAACCTCCCGCATTCGATCCTCAACAATGGTTACCCTGTTAAAGATGTGGCATTAGGGGATTTTAACGGCGATGGTTATGATGACCTGCTCTACCTTGTGCCTTCACCATCGAACACCCTGAAACTGTGGCGAAATGTGAATGGCAATTTCCCCAACTTGACTTGGTCCAAAGCCTTTGATGCCGGCTTGAATCTGGCAATAGATTTTTTCAACACCGGCTATCTTCCTCCGAAAGAGGGACAGGAAGACAAGTATGAGGATATTATTGTCAGTAATTATTCGACGGGTGAAATCTATGTGTTTGTGAGTACAGGCGATGAACTAACCCCTTACCCTTCCCAACCCAGTCAGACAATTACCGTGAGCAATTTATCCGATGTTTATTGCGCGGATATTGATGGAGACGGGTACAACGAACTGTTGGCTTCGAACTCGGAATATGGCACAACCACCGACCATGTGTTCATCTTCTGGAATATTGATGGGTCGTATGATCTCACCAATCCGGTAAATATCCATTCAACTGAAAGCGGTACATACAAGCTCGTGGTCGAAGATATAAATTACGATGGCAAACCCGATCTGGTTTTAGGAGATATGGAGGGATTGTTGGCTATCCATTACAATCTGGGAACTGGTTATTATTTCAACCAAACACCGGATATATTTTCAGTAGAAAACGTCGCCTTTTATGATTACTTGAACGATCTGGTGGTGGCTGACCTGAATGGACTCGGTGGTAAAAGTGTCCTCATGTCCTTCGATGACAGCGGTTCCGGGGCAGGAATCTATGAGTTTTCCCCCACAACAGTCAATGCGGTACCCAGCCCGCCCCAATACCTGGTGATCAATGGTGAAGTTGGTGGTCATCCACGTCCATCTTGGAAACACCAGAAAGAGTCGGATTTTCAGGAATATGAGGTATGGCGTGGTTTTGGTGGAGGAACACCTTATTCTCAAATTGCTACTGTCACAGATGAATTTTTTGAAGATACTCAATTTGATATCGTGGACCGCTCTGCCTATGGCGTAAAGGTTAAACCGCCTGAGGGTGGGACGATAACAAATCTTATCTACTATGTAAAAACCGTTGACCATACAAATCAGGTATCGCTTGAATCCAATCATGCGTATACCTATACCTTACTTCCCGGTGGCATTTACAAATCCACAGCAAAAGGTGACCAGGTTTCAATCACTGAATTTGGACTGGCTGATCCTTATCCCAATCCATTCAATCCTTCCGTAACGATTCCTTTCGGGATACCTGAAAATGGTACTGTCACATTCGAGATTTATGATATCCTGGGCCGTCTGGTGTATAGCATCTCCAGTCAATTTACCGCAGGTACGCATAGCTTTGTCTGGCAGGGCGTAGATTCCCGGGGGAACAAAGTCGCCTCCGGTGTCTATATCGCTAAAGTTGTTAGCGGTACACAAACAAAACTGGTGAGATTGGCATTTACAAAATGATAAAGCAATTCAAATGGATCATTTTCATTCTCCCCCTCTACCTTTTGGGTATGGGGGGAGATCATCAACTGGATTGGGACTGGAATGACGATGGTTACCCGGAGCGTATCACCTGGGATAATCATCAGGTGGTTTTAAGCATCAATCGCATGGGACTGCTGCAGCCAGGCGGGGTTTTAAGGAAAAATGCGGATGGCATGATTGAAGCTGTACGATTCAGTCAGAATGCCTCCGGATTAACCATCCTTTTCAGTGATGGTACCCGGGAAAGTATCGATAAAAATGAACCGCTTCTGGCAACGAATACCCCCTCACAGCTTCCGGTTTATGACCCACCACCCAACACGGTGGATTTTGATCTGACCATTGTCAGTCCGCCCAACTTTTACCGTTCCTATGTGTGTGGCGCTGCTGACCTGGATGAGGATGGGGCGGATGAATTGTTGACGGCTACCTATGACCCGCTAAGCCCCTTCTCCTACGCCACGCTGCAAGTCTGGAAAACAACCGGGGATAATGAGCTGACACTGTTTGACACGGTCCCGGGCGTGGCGCGTTATTCCACCGAGAGCGTTGTTCAGAATGTGGACATCCTGAACAACGGCGACCGGTGGACAATCTCCTCACACCACAGTATGGGTGGAAGTCCCCGGATGGCATTGAAAATAAATGATAATAACAATGTTATATCACATTCTTTAAATACAGGTGGTATTTGGGTCTATTCTTCAGATTTCACCGATTTAGCCCAGGATAATCAAATTGACTGGATGTACAATGACATTGCAGATGATGGGTGGTATTCAAATTATTTCCGAATTTCTGAATTCGATCACCAGCAACCGAATGGTTCAATATCCTATAGTATGGATACAAGTATTGGCGTCCCCACGGGTGTGAGTTATATCCGCGCAGGTGATATCGACGCTGATGGTTCACAGGAAATCGTATTGGGCTCCCGGAATTTTCTATTCTGGTCCGACACCTCCTACATCTACTATTATGATAGTGCTGGCGGGACGCTCGACTTCAATCTGGAGCGAATCCCAGTTCCCTATGCCTACAACCCGGCCTACATCGGTATTTGTGACAGCGACCAGAATGGCGTTGATGAAATTGTTGCCCTGGGTCCGCTGATTCTCTCACCCGATCCCTGGCAGGTTGTTTATGCTATCATGACCATCCAGCAGGTGAACGGTCAGTTTCAGGTGATGGATGTGGACACCACCTCATTTCCCTACCCGGCCGGTGGCGCTCATCAGGTCGTGCTGAGGGAATACAATGGAACAACCTATTTACTGATCCCTACGGATTGGGGTGATGATAATCCGGGACACCTGCAAGCAGCACTTTACTTGTTTAAAATCGAGAATGGTCAGATAGTGCATATGTGGCATAGCCCCACCATTGATTCAGCGACGACCTGGTCAGGTGACCTGGGGGATTTTGACGGTGATGGGCTGCTGGAGGCGGCGATCGTCTATGGTCGGGGCATTTACACACATGGGGCTTGGCAGATCTATGAATCACCGGATATTCAAACCGGAACGGTACCGGAACCAGAGCCGATTGAACCGGACGGCATCAGCGTGGGGAATCCTTATCCAAACCCGTTTAACCCGTCGGTGACGATTCCTTTCGGGATACCTGAAAATGGTACTGTCACATTCGAGATTTATGATATCCTGGGCCGTCTGGTGTATAGCATCTCCAGTCAATTTACCCCAGGTACGCATAACTTTGTCTGGCAGGGCGTAGATTCCCAGGGGAACAAAGTCGCTTCGGGGGTCTATATTGCCAGAGTTGTTAGCGGTACAGAATCAAAACTGGTACGATTGGCATTTACAAAATGATGAAATCTGTTAAGATCGTCTGCTATCTGCTCCCCCTGTACCTGTTGGGTATGGGGGGAGATTATCAACTGGATTGGGACTGGAATGACGATGGTTACCCGGAGCGTATCACCTGGGATAATCATCAGGTGGTTTTAAGCATCAATCGCATGGGACTGCTGCAGCCAGGCGGGGTTTTAAGGATAAATGCGGATGGCATGATTGAAGCGGTACGATTCAGTCAGAATGACGACGGATTAACCATCCTGCTCAAGGATGGCAGCTGGGAAAGCATCCGTAAGAACGAACCGCTTTTGCCAACGAATATGCCCCTGCAACTTCCTGTTTATGACCCGCCACCCAACACGGTGGATTTTGATCTGACCATCGTCAGTCCGCCCAACTTTTACCGTTACTATGTGTGTGGTGCTGCAGACCTGGATGACGATGGCGCGGACGAGCTGTTGACGGCTACATACGAAGAGTATAGCCCCTACGCCTACGCCACGCTGCAGGTCTGGAAAACAACCGGGGATAATGAGCTGACATTGTTTGACACGGTCCCGGGCGTGGCGCGTTATTCCACCGAGAGCGTGGTACGAAATGTGGACATCCTGAACAACGGCGACCGGTGGACAATCTCCTCACACCACAGTATGGGTGGAAGTCCCCGAATTGTTCTCAGGATGATAAATAACCATCTTGAGCACCACAGTCTTTGGACGGGAGGAACCACGGTATATTCCACAGATTTTACTAATTTAGATAATAATGGTGTGTTGGATTGTGTGTACAATAATATTGTGGAGGGAGATTGGTTCACAAATTACCTCCGGGTGACTGGATTTGATCATCAGTTACCCCATGGGTCTATCTCTTACTCGGACCAAATTCCGTCAATCGGTGTTCCCACGGGTGTGAGTTATGTACGCGCGGGGGATATAGACGGCGATGGTTCACAGGAAATTTTATTAGGCTCCCGGAATTTTCTGTTCTGGTCCGATACCTCCTACATTTACTACTATGATAGCCATAACGGGTCACTTGACTTCAATCTGGAGCGAATCCCGATTCCCTATGCCTACAATCCCGCCTACATCGGCATTTGTGACAGCGACCAGAATGGCGTTGATGAAATTGTTGCCCTGGGTCCGCTGATTCTCTCACCCGATCCCTGGCAGGTTGTTTACGCTATCATGACCATCCAGCAGGTGAACGGTCAGTTTCAGGTGATGGATGTGGACACCACCTCATTTCCCTACCCGGCCGGTGGCGCTCATCAGGTCGTGCTAAGGGAATACAATGGAACAACTTATTTACTGATCCCTACGGAATGGGGCAGTCCGGATGTGGTTCATAACCGGGCAGCTTTGTACCTTTTCAAAATTGAAGACACACAGATCGAACACCTGTGGCATAGTCCCACGATTGATTCTGGATATACTTGGTCAGGTGATCTGGGGGATTTTGATGGCGATGGGCTTTTGGAGGCGGCAATCGTCTATGCGAAACAAGGCGGCGGGGTTTACGGTTACTGGCAGATTTATGAATCACCGGATATTCTCACTACGATCGCACCCGAGCCCCACGCGATTGAGCCGGACGGGTTCAGTGTGGGGAATCCTTATCCCAATCCGTTTAATCCTAACACCACGATTCGCTACACGATTCCTAATAATAGTCCGGTCACGGTGACAATCTATGATCAACTCGGGCGTCAAGTGAACACCTTGATAAATGAAAATCAGGCCATCGGCGCACATCAGATACAGTGGAATGGAACCGATCAATCCGGGCGTCAACTCGCTTCAGGCATCTATTTTTGCCGGATTCAGGCCGGGCGGTCCGCCCAATCGGTAAAACTGGTTCTACTAAGGTAAATACGCATTGTCTATCAGGTCACCGGAACTTCATGCCCGAGTGCAAAATCCAATCGATAAACCTACCCCGCAATATCTTCGCCACCGTCCACCCGAATAATATTGCCCGTCAGCCAGGTATTTTCCGACAGACCAATATCCACGATAGTTTGGGCCACATCCTGGGGAACCGTCAGGCGTTTGCCTGGATTGAGGGAGATTGCGTACTGAATCATTTTCACATTTTCCGGAATTTTACGCAATGCCGGGGTATCGGTTACACCGGCCTGAATGGCATTGGCGGCAATTCCTTCCGACGACAATTCAAACGCGATTTGACGCAGGTTGGATTCCAGAATGGTCTTGGCACCTGAGACCGCGCCATAACTTCTCCACATACGGTGACTTCCGGCGGAGGTCATTCCAAAAATATGCGAGCCTTTTTTCAGCAAGCCCGCCCGGTAAACATCCTGGGTCCAGTAAATAAGCGAATTGGCCATCACATCCAGCGTCATTTCAATCTGCGCCTGGTTCAGTGAATCTTTGGGGGTTTCGGCAAAGAATGGCTTCAGCGCGCCAAATGCCAGAGAGTGGAGCAAGACCTTCACCCGGCCGGTTCCTACCGCCTGTTTTAAGCGTTCCACCGCTTCAGCACGACGGGTGGCATCGGACGCATTCATGTTGATAAAAACCGCTTTTTGTCCTGTCGCTTCAATATCCACAACGAGCGCTTCCACATTGGCCATGGTGGCCTTTCGATCCAGATGAATACCAAAAATATTCACGCCGGCATTCGCCAATGCCCGGGCGCTGGCCGCTCCGAATCCGCTGGAGGCTCCTAAAATCAATGCCCAATCATTTTTCTGCATAATCCAAACTCTCTTTCCTCAACAGGTTCAATCCTATCCTATCCTATCTTGACTCAAATCCTAATCAACTTTTGTGTAATATATCCCCTGCCAGGTTCCTCTCCGGACAAACTCCAGTTCAACCATGTACAGCAGTTCAGGAATCGTATGTCCCCAGCGCGGCGCAATTAATAATTCCGGGGGTGCTTCCCCGAATAACCGCTGCAAGACGATTTCCGGATTCAATCGCTCCAGAATATCGCAAACCAGATGCACATATTCTTCCGGGGTAAACATGGGGAAGGGTTCGTCCCGGTAGCGCTTCGCCAGAACTGTTTTCTCCACCACATGGAGTTGGTGAATTTTTAAAAAATCCAAGTCCAGCCGATTCGCCGCCAGCCCCGTTTCCAGCATCATCTCCCGGGTCTCCACCGGAAAGCCCAGAATAATATGGCCACCCACTGACAGGCCATGGCGTTTGGTCAAGGCCACCGCATCCACCACTGACTGAAAATCGTGACCGCGATTCATCCATTCCAGGGACTCATCATGTACAGACTCGATACCATATTCCAGGGTTACATGCACCCGTTCATTCAGTGCTGCCAAATAATCCAACAGCGCTTCATCCACGCAGTCGGAGCGCGTGCCGATATCCAGTCCCACCACATTGGGATGGTCCACGGCAGCTTCGTACAACCGTTTCAGCTTTTCCAACTCATCATAGGTGTTGGAATAAGCCTGGAAGTAGGCGATGTATTTGTCTGCACCGTAGCGCTGCTGCAGGAAGGGAATGGATGCCGCCAACTGTTCCTGCACAGGCATTTCGGCATGAATATAGGGTGGGACAAAGCTGTCATTATTGCAATAAATACAGCCACCATAACCTTTACTACCGTCCCGGTTCGGGCAGGTGAAACCACCGTGGAGAGAAACCTTATAGACCCGCTGACCGTAACGCTCCCGCAGGTAATGATTGTAATTATTGTAGCGTTTGTCGCCCCAGGTATTTGCTTTGGTGGATGGCCTTACAGCGGCGGATGAAATCATGACCAATTTTAACCTGCATGCTCCGCGCTCCAAATCACTTTTCACCCCATAGCGGGGGTTGGTAAAAGCATGAAACTAATTGGGCTTGCATTCTTCTTCAAATTGGCTATCTATCGGGAATTATGCGATTACGGCAGCTTTTCTCGAAGAATGTCCCCATAACCGAAGGTCCCATTTTAAAAAATCTGCTAAGACTGGGTGCACCACTTGTGATTGGGAATTTGCTGCAGCAATTGTACAACATCGCTGATATTTATTGGTTGGGCCGGCTGGGAAAATTTGCCGTCGCGGCACCCGTTATCAGCTTTCCCATCATGTTTTTGTTTATTTCTGTGGCCATTGGATTTTCCATGGCCGGCACCTCCCTTATCGCCCAGTTCATGGGCCGGGGTGATAAACACCGTGTCGCCCGTGCGTCTGGGCAGGTTTTACTCACCATGGTAGGATTCGCCGTGCTGGTGGTGGTGCTGGGGTTGGCCCTTTCCGATCCGGTTCTACGAGCGGTGCAAACACCGGAGGACATTTTCCCCCATATCTCCGTTTACCTGAAAATCCTGTTCGCCGGAATGCCGGCACTATTCCTCTTTTTTGTTTACCGCGGAATCATGCAGGGTTACGGAGACACCGTTTCGCCTTTAATTGTCCAAGTCATTTCAGTCGTTCTCAATGTGGTACTGGATCCGTTTTTAATCTTCGGATGGTGGATTTTTCCTGAAATGGGTGTAGCCGGCGCGGCTGTAGCCACGGTAGGTTCCCGCACATTTGCGGCACTGATTGGTCTGGTTTTTCTGGTGAGTAAACGCTTTGGAGTGGGGCTGCGGTGGTCGGACATGCGACCGGACCGCCGGTTGATTCGTGATATTCTGAGAATCGGCATTCCCGGTTCGGTGGGACAAACCGCCACATCGCTGGGATTTATCATCATGAATGGAATTGTGAATTCCTTCGGTACCACCGTCATCACCGCTTACGGTGTGGTAAATCGGCTCACCATGCTGTTTCTCTTTCCCGCCATGGGTGTGGGTCAGGCGGCCACCACCTTTATCGGTCAGAATCTGGGCGCCGGGGAGCATACCCGCACCCGGGATACGGTAAAAAAAGGCGCTGTTTTTATCTTCATCTATCTGACAATCGGGATGATTCTCACCTTTTTCTTTGGCAAGTACTTCGTTGGGTTTTTCGTCCCCAATGATGCAGCCGTCATGCAAACCGGCGAAGAATTCATCCGTGTGCTGGCATTCTCCGTGGTGGTATTCGGCAGTATGTTCATGCCTCAGGCAGCTTTTCAGGGTGCCGGTCACACCAAACCCATCATGATAATTAATATCATCCGCCTTTGGGGCATTCGCCTGCCCGCCGCTTATTTGCTATCCTACACATTGGGGATGGATGAAGCCGGCATTTGGTGGGCCATGTTTTTAAGCAATGTGGTTTCCACCAGCATGTACTGGCTCTGGTACGCGAAAGGTAGTTGGGAACGGTTCTACCTGAAGCAGGAAGCCATTGATCTGAAGGCGGGCGTGGAGGATGAATATCGTCCGTCCCGACGACTGTAATCGTAATCAGCTTCTGTCAAGTATTGAATTTCTAAGGTTTTCTCGCTTTTAGTGAAAAGGTCTGGGGCAGCATCCCGGCATATTTTCCCGGGAAATCAAACCAACCTTCCTCATCCATAACCATTCCCGGAAAACCGGCATAATACAACCGGGGATGTTCATTCAGGAATTCCACCGTCAATCCCGCTCCCGTGATGGCATTGATGATGTCGCTGAGTGTCCACTGCCATTCGCACGTATGATTTTTGGGAATGTATTGCGAATCGGCATAATCAGGCAAATCGTCATCCCAGATTATGGCGTCTTTTTCATGGTAGCAGGTATGGGCCACCCTTAATTCATCCACCCTGCGATCATCGAAAATGGGTAGCAATGGGTGCGTGTCCATGAGATAGAAAGTTCCGCCGGACTTGAGATATTTTGCCACGATTCGCGCCCATGTATCCAGGTCTTTGAGCCAGCACAGAACGCCTTTGGTGGAATAGACGATGTCATACTCACCGGTGAGTTTTTCCGGCAGGTCATAGACATTGGCATGCACAAATCGCGCTTCCAGACCAAGTTCGTCCCGCAGTTGTTCCGCCAGTTTCAACGATTCGGTGGAAAAATCCACACCGGTTACCCGCGCGCCATCCAACGCCAGTGAAAGCGTATCGGTACCAATGTGACACTGGAGATGCAGCAGCGATTTCCCTGCTACCGGATAAAGTTCTTTGCGCTGAATGCTGTCAATCACCGATCGGCCCTGTCGGAGTGGTTCGATTTCATAAGACTTGAAGTGTACCGGCGCCACTTCGTCCCAGAATTTCAGATTCTGCGCTTCCGCGTCAGTGAGTGTGTTTTGGGGCAGCCTTTCGGAAGAATTTTTCTGATTCACCGTTTGATTCCTTCGCCCGATGGTTCATTTGAATTTGTTGCCCGCTGGTAAACTTTGATTTCCCCGCCGCCGGGACCGTAACACTGGGCAAAATAGCGCCAACCATTCTTCTCGTAATAATTATCCAGATCAGAGCTCAGATAGAGTTGCGAATAGCCCTTTTGTCGCGCTTCTTGAATTGCGTGCCCCTGTAGCTCAAATCCCAATCGCCGCCCCCGCCACTCTGGCGCCACATACAAACAGGCAAACCACGGCAACAAATCCTGCCGACTGTTAATGTCATTCACCAGCAGCGCATAAGAGCCAATTATCGCGCTGTCTTCCAGGGCCAGGTAAAATTTTGGGAGCGGATTTTCCGGCCGGAGAGAATGGCGAATGCAGTCATTATAAAAGTCGAAATTTATTTCATTCCCCCACTGCCGCCAAAAATAGTCTACACCCTCCTCCAACAAATCCGGACGCTGTGAAAGTTCAACAATTTCCACAATTACTCCTTCTGGGGCGACTTCCGATACACATTGTTTTCAGTCGATTTGATTACGAACGATTATTCTTCGCCGGGTGTTGTGATGATATCACCTTCATTCAGATAGGTTTTGAACAGATACTCCATGTTCTGCAATTCATCCAGGAGGGAAAAGGGCAGCATCTTGGCGAATGAATCCAGCACAATCACCGCATTCATACTGGAATCCACATCGGTGGCAGACTGGAGGCGTTTCACGATATTGGCATTCACCGCATCCACCTTGGCGTATTTTTCCGATAACTTTGCCATGGTCCAGTCCGGTTCCAATCCCTGTTTGCGACGAAAATGCTGTCCCAGCAGGTACATCCCGGCCACCCGGTAGATGGTCTCGTCCAGTGTGGAAAATGGCAGGTGAAAGCGGGTCATGGGTTTGAGGAAATTCATGGGCTCGCAGCCACTGGTGGTCATGATAATACCCAATAGCGA
>JAIPJQ010000054.1 GCA_021734065.1 Fidelibacterota bacterium
GCCAGGGTAGTTCCAGCGGTTCGCTCAGTTTTATTAATCTGGACTTTGTGGATAATGTGACCTTTTCTACCGGCGGATTTGGTGCACAGTATGGTGATAAGATGTCCTCCACGCTAACCCTGGACCTGGCACCTGGGCGGCGGGACCGGCTGGGCACCAAGGGTTTGGTTTCGGCGACGCAGTACGGCTTGAATCTGGAGGGTCCCATTGCTGACAACGGCTCCTTCATTTTTTCTGCCCGCCGTAGCTATTTGGATTTGATCTTCAAAGCCGCCGGAGTGCCCTTTGTGCCGGTCTATACGGATTACAATCTGGTTGCCCAGTACGATATTTCACCCCGGGAGAAATTATTGGTCCTGGGTTTTGCAGCGCTGGACAATGTGGATCGTGATTTGACAACGCCGAAAAACCGGCTGTTTAATGCTGCGGTTATGGACAATACCCAGCGCCAGTGGATTGGCGGTGTGAACTACCGGCGGTTGATCACCAACGGCTATCTGGATGTGACATTCAATACCAACCTGAACCAGTATCGTTTTGCTCAGGCTAACCAGGATCTGGTCCGCTATTTTCAGAGCGATGCCAACGAACGGGAAATCGCTTTCAAATTACAGCCCTTCATTAAGCTGAACCGGCAAATTGGCCTGTTGTCCGGCGTCAGTGTGAAAGCTATTACCAATCAGAACACCACCACATTTGCGGATACTATCTATAACCGCAGCGGAAATGCCATTCCCAGATCCGCGCTGGGATTACCTGCAGTGAATACCACCGACCGAACCGGTGTAAAAGGTGCAGCATTTTCCGAACTGCGATGGACCCTGACCGAGAGATTCCAGGTGAATGCAGGTCTGCGTATGGACTACTATTCGTTTTTGGATCAACCCACCTATATTGCGCCCCGCTTGACCATGGAATATGCGTTGTCGAATCGCCTGACAACCAATTTCAGTATCGGTGAATACTACCAGTCACCGTCCAATGTGTGGCTGAACAATCCTGCCAATTCACAACTGAAAGCGCTCCGGAATACCATGACGATAGCCGGTTGGGATTACCTGCTCCGGGATGATTTGAAGCTTTCTATGGAAGGATATCATAAGGTTTACCGCGATCTGGCCACGGGCACCATCCCCGGCGTGAATGATTACCTGGTGATCACCAATGCGGGGACCGGATACGGTGGTTCGGAAGATGATTTTCAGTCCTTCGGATATACACAACTGGTTTCCAACGGGACCGGACGGGCGTATGGTGCGGAAATTTTGCTACAGAAAAAATTCTCCATCATTCCCAGCTATTATCAGGTGAGTCTGTCGTATGGGAAATCCGAGTACACGGCGGGCAATGGCAAAACCTACCCAGGCCAATGGGATCAACGCTGGATTTTGAATCTGTCCGGCGGTTATAAGTTTAACCGGAACTGGGAACTCAGTGCCAAATACCGTTTCTACACGGGTGTGCCCTACACACCTGTTTACAAGCCGGAAGAAAATCCCATCAATCCGGGCGAAATTTCCAATTTGCCTACTGAATATCTCAGCGCCCGCTTAGACGCCGGGCAGCAAACCGATATTCGCCTGGACCGCTATTTCTACCTTAGCAAGTGGACCGCTATACTCTACATTGACATTCAGAATGTTTTCGATTCCCGGTCCCAAGTTCGTCCCAGCTACGATTTTCGCACCGGGACCGTGACCGACCGTACCTCAATCGGGATTCTCCCCTCCATCGGGATCAACATGGAATTTTAATCACTGCTGAATCCGATGAGTGTTGACTCACTATGAAGGCTTCCGCTCTCTAGGCAATTTTATATTGATAGCTAAGTTGAGTTAAAACATCACCCGGTTGATTTGGTCTGGCGTTTGAACCGGTTGCGGATTTCGTGAAATACGGAATAGTAGGTAGGTTGTTTGAAGTCCGGAAAACTCCATTCAAATGGATGCCATTCACCCTTACTATAATGGAGTGTGAGGTCTGCGAAAAAGCCGTCACGCAAATAAATCTTCTGCCAGTTGGGCTTTGCGGAAGCCAGCACCACTTTATCAAAGTCCAGGTAGCCAATATCCAGATTCACCGTACGATTCCCGTTTCGAGCCAATTTATCTTCCACCGTGTTGGTAGCATCTTTATAGATGGCCAGATTTCCGGCGGAAGCCAACTCTTCGAAACTCACAAATAGCCGGTTCAGGTTCTTACCCATTTCCTTCTCGTAATAATCGGTCACCTGGAAGGGAAAAGGTTCGCTCTGAAAATCGATATCGCCGAATGCCGCTTCACAGCCGGCCAGGGCGCGCTCCAGCGCTACATCGTCGGCATATAACACCGCAATAAAATATTTCACCATGGGATCTTCACCGGGTTGCATCTTCGTCTCCTGTTTGTGTCTGTTTTCCGGACCGATTCTGCCGTAAAGCCAGGCGGGCAGCCTCTACGATACGCATGTCAATTCCGAACGATTCCTGAATCGTCTGCTCAACCATATTCTGATCGCGTACTTTTTGCACGCCGCCGGTGCGGGTAATGCGCAAATAATCGTTATGAATATAAATCATCCCGGTAGGCGTTACCCGTGTAATTACCAGTCCGTCCATGGAAGGCAATGCAAATGAGTGCCGCCAGCGCCGGGCATAGGTTTCCCAATCCAGCGGGTTCGAATGGAACCGGTAACGCCAGGTAGCCTGACCCTTGCGCCAGGTGTAAACACTGAAGGTCTCCCGTTCCGAATCAGCCCGTAATTCCACCGTCAGGTGGGGATAGTGCAGGTGTTGGGGCGTCGTTGGGGACAAGGGCAGCGGCTGATGGATCAGATAACCCGGGTCCAATAAATATGGAATGCCCTGGAAATTGATAATAATGGCTGAATGCACATCTTTGCCCCAGTTCATCTCAGCGGTGACGGGACGGGCATCGTAGTTAAAAAATTGCAGAATGGTGGTGAGAAAAAAGGTCAGGGCGTAGCAGGTACCACCCAGATGTTGTCGCTGAAAACCGTCCCAGACTGTATCCGGCATACGCAGGGGGGGTGCATCAGGGTACTGACTCAGATTGATGATTTTGGAGAGATTCTCATAGGGCAAGCGCCCAAACTGACGCGAAAGTTCAGCTATATGTGCCAGGGATGGCCGGGAAGCCTGCCAGTGATGGTGTGATAGAAAGTCGGTCACCACATCCCCGAACCGGCTGGGATCCAGGGCGGGCGAGATAAGCGATTGGAGATTCATTGGGTCTAAATTCCACCGGCAAGGCATTGGAACCAAGGAAATTTCAGTTCCATGCAGACTCATATAATTTACCTCGATGAGCGACTGATCAATGAATCTGTGTGAATCGCGCTTTGGAAGTTTGAGAATGGGATTAGTTTATTCATGATGAAGAAAGTCATTATTGTCGGTGGCGGATTTGCCGGTCTGAACGCTGCCAAGGTATTGGGAAACCAGAAGGGTTTCCAGGTGACCCTCATCGATTCACGCAATCACCATTTGTTCCAACCACTGCTTTACCAGGTCGCCATGGCAGGTCTGAGTCCGGCTGAAATCGCACGACCGATTCGGGAAATGCTGGGGAAATACCGTAATGTGCGTGTTCTCCAGGGCATGGTCCAATCGGTGAAACCGGACCAGCGCAAGGTGGTCACTGATTTTGGTGAAAAGGATTACGATTACCTGGTTCTAGCCGGTGGTGCAAAACACACCTATTTTGGGCATTCGGAGTGGGAAGTGCACGCCCCGGGATTAAAAACGATTGAACAGGCGACCGAAATCCGGCGGCGGGTGCTCATGGCATTCGAAAAGGCGGAACGGGAGGATGACCCGGCGGATCAAAAGAAGCATTTGACCTTTGTCATCGTGGGTGGCGGTCCCACCGGTGTGGAACTGGCCGGTGCCATTGGTGAGATGAGCCGGTTCACCATTGCCCGTGAATTCCGCCAGATTGATCCCAAACTTACCCGGGTGATCCTCATCGAAGCCGGACCTCGCATACTACCTTCATTTTCCAAAGAATCCGCCAGCAAAGCCACACGGGACCTGGAAAAACTAGGTGTTCAAGTCTGGACCTCCAGCATGGTAACCGGCGTGAACCATGATGGCGTGGAGGTGGGTGAGGAGCGCGTCCGGGCGGCAACCGTATTGTGGGCAGCGGGTGTGAAGGCATCCCATTTGAATGGGGATTTGAATGAGCCGAAAGATCAGTCGGGGCGCGTGCAGGTGGAGCCGGATTTGAGTGTGAAGAGCCACCCGGAAATTTTTGTGTGCGGGGATCAGGCAGCAGTCATTCCCAAGGAGGGAGAAAAACCATTACCGGGACTGGCTCCGGTTGCGCTGCAGCAGGGACGCTATGTTGCTAAAATGTTGATTCGGAAGGAAAAAGGTCGTCCGGTGGAACCATTTTCCTATCGGGATAAGGGCCAGTTGGCTACCATTGGACGCAGTCGTGCAGTAGCAGAGTTTGGCAAAATAAGGATCAGCGGATTTTTCGCCTGGCTGGCTTGGTTGCTGGTACATATCTATTACCTAACCGGATTTAAAAATCGTCTGTTTGTGGTCATCCAATGGGCGTGGGCGTATCTGACTTTTGATCGTGGTGCCCGGTTGATTGTGGGGAAGGACTGGCAGTTTTACGCGGAACCCGCCAGGCCGACAGTGGCGAATCGCAGCGACAAAATAACGGCTCAATAAGTCTTTTCGAAGGTGCGAAATGGGGGGATACAGTCAACCCGGAAGGGGCATTACGATGGTACTTTCCGGAAAATATCAAGGAGGTCCGTATGGCGTTTGGTATGATCAACTGGTGGGCAGTACTGGTGTGCATCATTTTCGCTTTTATCAGTGGTGCTGTCTGGTATACCCCTAAAACCTTCTTCCCGGCCTGGTGGGCAGCCATTGGCAAAGAAGGTGATCCGGAAGGAAGCGGAATAACCTGGGTGCTGCTGACGATATCCACCGTTGTACAGGTAATTTTTACAGCAGCGGTGGTTACCTCTCTCAATGTCCAGACAGCCGGTGCGGGTCTGTTAACCGGATTTTTTATCTGGCTGGGATTTGTGGCAACATCCGGTCTTACCAATAAGCTGTTCGCCGGACAGTTGAAAGCGTGGCTGATTGAGACAACCAATCACCTGATCAATTTTCTGGTGTTTGGATTGATCATCGGCGCCTGGCACTAATCAGCCACACGGGAGCTGGTTGCTGCTGGTTCCAAACTTGCATGACATGAACTGGTGTGTGAACCAATGGGACAAACGAACATCTGTCCCGGGGGGGAGGTATCATGGCACCAACGAACAGAAATTCCAGTACCACGACTGACACCTGGCGTGGGATTTTCCAGTACACGCTGGTTCTATTGATCTTTGTAGGATTGATCATCTATGCACTCTGCACTGCGTGGCTGAGTGGACGGGGCTCGGGTACACGATCAGTCATTATCTACGGATTCAGTATCTTGGGCGAGGCAATGAACCAGGAAATATTGCCGACTTTCCAGCAACAATGGTTGGAAAAAACCGGGGAGGATATTGGCTTTATCACCTCCTTTGCCGGCTCCGGTGAGATTACGGAGCAACTGGTGAAGGGTGTACCCGCCGAAATCGCCATTCTTTCCACAGAGTCGGATGCAATGATATTAATGGAGAAGGGTGTGATACGGGGGCCGACCTGGAAAAATTTACCTCATGCGGGCATTCTCAATCGTTCACCCATCGTCATTCTGGTACGACCGGGGAATCCTCATCAGATTTCTGATTTTTCCGATTTGACCAGCGGTGCATTCGAGCTGATTCATCCCCACCCTTTCTCATCCGGTGGTGCTAAGTGGGCGATTTTAGCCGAGTATGGTTCCGCCTGGTTGACCACAGGAAATTTCCAGCTGGCGGTTGACCAACTTACCGGTATCTGGCAGCAGGTAGCGATACTGCCGGTTTCTGTACACCAGGCGATGAATCAATTCCAGAATAGTGTGGGCGATGTCCTTATTACCTATGAACAGAGTTATCTAAGAGGGAAAGCCCTGCAAAACTTGGGGGGCGAGGTGGTCTATCCCCAATCCACCATTTTCAGTGAACACACGGTCATTCGGCTGGATAAACACATCAACGCAGGTCAGGAAGAGCTGGTGGATCGCCTCCTGCAATTTCTGTGGAGCAGGGAGGCACAGGCAATTTTTGTGAGTCACGGGTTTCGCAGTGTGGATGATGGATTAAATACAATGAATCCGGCATTTGGACATATCGATAAGCCTTTTACAATACAGGATTTAGGTGGGTGGCAGCAGGTAGACCGTACAATTTTTCAGGAGGTGTGGCGAGATAAAATTTTTCCCCAAATGCAGAACGCACACAAGTAAAATTCAGGGGAAAATGGGGGCTTTGCCATTAATTTTGAACAGAATCAAAAGGAGGCATATTCCAACACATAAATCCAAACCATAGCCGGAAGTGCGGTTCATGCCGCACCAACGGAAGTAAACATAAAATGTCTGTCGCCGAATCGGTCCGCTAAGGGCGAATCGAACGGGGAACCCAATGAAAGGGGTGAATCCTGCGTCAGCGAGAGGAGTACCTTCTCACTCCAACCCGTCAGCTAACCCCGTAGGCATTTGAAGGGACGCAGGATCCGGATTCAGGGCGCAGACGAATTTGCAGCCCTGATTTTATATATGGACAGATCTTTCCGGGAGCGTGATTGAAAATTAAGCGGAAACGACAAAAAGAATGTCCCTTGCTAAGCGTTGTATGGATTCTGATGAGTCGTTTATGACAAAATGTGGATAATGAGTATATGAACAGCAAAAAGATGAAGGATTGAGCAAATGTTGAGAAAGTTATCGTTTCTTTTGGTAGTCATGGGTGTTTTGGTCTGGAAAAATCCGCTTCAGGCGGACGACTGGCGTAATTGGAGTGATATTGGAGTGAGTGGCAAATTTAATGCGGACTGGGGTTGGAAGGTGGCTGCCGAGGCTCGGTTCGGTGATAATTTCTCCGACTACAATTACACCCATTTTGACATGATTTTGAGCTACAAAGTGCTGCCCTGGCTAGGGATCTCGCCCTCGTATCGACATATTCTCACCGAAAGCGGAACGGACTGGAATACAGAAAACCGACCGCAATTGGATATTAATCTGAGCCATAAAATGATGGATCTGCATTGGTCCGACCGGAACCGGTTCGAATTTCGTTTCCGTGATTCCGGGGAGTCCATTCGTTACCGTAATAAGCTCACGGTCAAATTTCCCCGGTTACAGCTCTGGCAGCTCCAGCCTTACCTGGCGGACGAATTTTTCTATGATCTGGAAACGGATGTGCTCAATAAAAATCGAATTTACACCGGCATAAATGTTCCGATGCTGGAGAATCTCCAAGTTGAAGTCGGCTATGTGCGGGAGAGTAATAAAATTTTGGATGACTGGAGTGGAATCAATGTACTCTGGACAGCTTTGAAGTACAGTTATTAGGGGCGTTGGCCCTGAAGGGGGAATCATGGCCGGGAAAATCTGGAAAATTGCTCATACAGCAAAGTGGTTGGTCTTACCTACGATGTTGCTGCTGTGGGGTTGTGGAGGTAAATCCACCGGGGATAATGTGGTGACCTTGACCCTGGGTGCTTATACGGTTCCCAAGGAGGCTTATGAGCGGGATATAATCCCGTCGTTTCAGGCTTATTGGGAGGAAAAAACCGGTGAGAGCGTCACTTTCAATGAATCCTACACTGCGTCCGGCGCCCAGTCCCGTGCCATTGCCAGTGGTTTTGATGCCGATATCGCGGCGCTCTCGCTGGAACAGGATGTCCAGCGCCTGGTGGAAGCCGGTCTGATCACCCATGATTGGCGGGCTACGCAATTCAACGGTATGGTGACCCGATCCATTGTGGTCATGGCGTACCGGGAGGGCAATCCCAAACAGATCACCGGTTGGGAGGATCTGACCCGTCCGGATGTAAATGTCATTTACCCCAGTCCCAAAACCTCCGGAGGAGCGATGTGGGTGGTGAATGCCATCTACGGCGCTGCATTAACACATTCTGAATTGCGCAGCGGCCAAGCTGATCCGGATTTTGCCTACCAGCGCCTCAAACAAATTCAATCCCGGGTGCAGGTCATGGACAAATCCGGCCGGGCGTCGGTGACCACGTTTGAAAATGGGATTGGAGATGTGCTGCTGACCTATGAGAATGAGGTGTTGTTGCGACAAATGCAGGAAAAAGCCATGCCCTTTATTATTCCCGATGCCACGATCCTCATTGAGAATCCCATCGCAGTGGTGGATAAGAATGTGGAGAAGCATGGGAACCGGGAATTGGCGGAAACTTTTGTGACATTCGTGAAAATGTCGCAGGCGCAGCGTGCGTTCGCAAAATATGGATTCCGGCCCGTAGATCCGGAAGTAGCAGAAGAATTCAGTGCAACATTTCCCACACCCGCCCACCTGTTTACCATTGCGGATCTGGGCGGCTGGTCCGAGGTGCATGAGAAGCTTTATGCCCGGGATGGCATCTGGACACGAATAGTGAACGAATTAGCGCGTCAGTAGGTAGAGCCGCTATGTCTGAACGCTGGAATGACCTGGCGCAACGCAGCCTCATGTTTTTTTACCTGGGGCTCCTGATCCTGCTTCCCGTCGCAGCCATCACGGTGGCATCCTTACAGCAGGGACTGTATTCGCTGTGGGAAAATATAACCACACCCCAGGCGCTCTACGCGCTACGACTCACCATCACAACAGCCATCATTATGGTTGTGTTAAATGTGGTGATGGGGACGCTCACGGCGTTCGTGCTGGTGCGATATAAGTTCCCCGGGAAAAATGTCATGAACGCGCTCATTGATCTGCCTTTTGCCATTCCCACCGTGGTCACCGGGATTATGCTGGTGATTTTGTATGGCCCCAACAGTGTGCTGGGAACTATGCTCAGTGGCTGGGGGATAGAGGTCATTTTTGCCAAACCGGGAATCATTTTGGCGCTGCTGTTTGTCACATATCCCTTCGTTGTGCGTGCCGTCCAGCCGGTGTTGCAAGATTTGGGTCCGGATATGGAAAATGCTGCCCGAACGCTGGGCGCCGGCCGAATCCGGATCTTTTTTAAAGTCACATTACCGGCGCTTTTCCCGGCAATTCTCACCGGAGCAGCGCTCTCCTTCAGCCGCGCCATGGGTGAATTCGGATCCATTGTGGTGGTGGCGGGGAATATCCCGCTCAAATCGCAGGTTGCCGCTGTGTACATCTATGGAGAGTTGGAGAGTAACAATCCCCAGGGTGCGTTAGGGCTTTCGGTGGTGCTACTCATTTTTTCGTTTCTGGTGCTGCTGGGGTTGAACTTCCTCCAGCGACGGAAATGGCAGGAGTAGCGCAGCATGCAGAAATCTTATACCACATCAATCCCAATCGGGCGCTGGAGCCTCATCACCCTTACACTCTTTTGGTTCATGCTGCTGATTCTGGTGCCAGTGGGCGGGTTGATCCAAAAACTACTGGCCAGTCCAGTGGGCGAGATCTTGCACGGGTTAGGTAGCCGAACGGCTGTCAACGCATTTCTCCTCACAGCCAAAGTCACCGGCATGACAATTTTGGTGAATACGATCATGGGTGTGCTCATGGCGCGGGTGCTGGTGAAACAGCAATTCAGAGGCAAATTGCTGATCGAAGGGTTCATCGACCTGCCGTTTGCCATTTCGCCGGTGGTGGCGGGATTCATGATCGTGATTTTGTTCGGTCCTTACGGCTGGTTGGGCGGCTGGCTGGAAGGGATGGGTATTAAGGTGGTTTATTCACTGCCCGGAATAACACTGGCTACGATTTTTGTGACCCTGCCGTTTGTTGCGAAGGAGGTCATTCCGGTTTACAGGCAATTCGGTATGAAAGGCGAGGAGGCTGCACTGGTCATGGGAGCTTCCCAGTGGCAGACCTTCTGGTGGATAACGCTGCCCTCCATTAAGTGGGGTGTCATCTATGGCGTCACCCTGGCGCTGGCCCGCTCACTGGGGGAGTTCGGTGCGGTGTTGGTGGTGAGCGGCAACATCATTAATCAGACCCAGACCGCCACGCTCTACATTCACCAGCAATTTACCGATTTTGACTATTCGGGTGCCTATGCCGCATCGCTGGTCATCGCAGCCGTCGCATTCACCATTCTGATTGCCATTCAAACCATAACCAATCGTCACCGGGAAACATAATATGTCGATTATTCTGGAAAATTTGCGAAAACAGTTCGGTAACACCCTGGTGGTAAATAATGTGTCATTGGATATTCAGGATGGCGAGTTGTTTGTCCTGCTGGGTGCCAGTGGAAGTGGGAAGAGTACGATTCTGCGGATGATTGCCGGATTGCTGGCGCCGGATAGTGGCAGCGTAAAAATTGATGGTGTGGATGTAACCCATGTGGATGCCCGCAAACGCAATGTGGGAATGGTGTTTCAGAATTATTCACTCTTTGGACATCTTAGGGTCTTCGAGAATGTGGAATTTGGTCTCCAGGTGCGTGGTCTGCCCAAAGCGCAGCGGCGAAATCGGAGCAAAGAATTGCTGGAAGCGGTGGGACTCACCGGACTGGGACATCGTTATCCTTCACAACTATCCGGTGGTCAACAGCAACGGGTGGCTGTGGCCCGGGCGCTGGCGTATAATCCCAAAGTTTTGCTCATGGATGAACCCTTCGGCGCACTGGATGTGAAGATCAGAGGGACATTACGACAGAATTTACAGGAGATCCAGCGTCGGCTGAAGGTGACGACGATTTTGGTCACACACGATCAGGAGGAAGCCTTTGAACTGGCCGATCGTATCGGTGTGATCGAACGGGGACAGCTCATCGAGACCGGTCCACCGGATGTGCTGTATCATCATCCCAAAACCGAGATTGTGGCGACTTTCATTGGTGGCGGAAATATCCTGGTGGGACGCGAAGATGAGGCGCATATCCGTTTGGGCGAGGTTCTCTTACCAATACCTGAACAGGCGCCGATTCATGCCCACGGTTCACCAGTGCGGGTGCTATTTCGGCCGGAGACGGTTGTGACCAGCCGGGAGAAGTTCGCGAATAATTCGGGGATTTATCCGCTTGGGCAGGGGCGGGTATTGAAACGGATTTTCAACGGGCCGGTTCAACGCATGGTTTTAGAAATGCAGGCGTTGGCAGGTGTACGTCCTTTGAAACCAGCACCGCAGTATGGCCAACCCCAGACGCAGATCGAGGTGGTGGAAACCACAACAGGCTTGAATCACGGTGTCGAGATAAATGAAGTTTTGTGGGTCGGTGTGCGCGACTATCATATTCTGGAACCCTCCGGCATAAAATTTCTGGTCTACACCGACACCCCGGCTGAAAATCCCCCGGCGCAGGCGTTGGCTTTGCAGTTGGGTCAGGTCACCAAAGGCTTTGTTACACTTTTCTCGATAGTTACCCGGGAGGAGGAATTAGCGGATCGTCAGTCGCAAATAGACCATATCCAACAGGTTTGGCAGGACCGGATTCCGCAAATTGCGGCCCAGGTGGAGAGGGGCACCCTCACTGACCAACTCCTACTCAAAATCCAATCCGGAAATTATGATATTCTGGTTTTGGATCGTCAATTCACAGGCATTGATAACCAGCACGAGATGACACCGTTGTTGCAATACATGTTAGAGCAGACGCTGTTACCCGTTCTCACTGTGAGCAAACCGTCGGCTCGTGTTTCCCATATGTTGATCTGTACGGCGGCCGGTGAACCGGGGAAGAGTGATGTCCAAGTTGGCGGGCGGCTGGCCATGCGCACCCATTCAAAAGTCACGGTTTTCAGTGTATTGAGACCGGAAAGTGATCAGGCGGAAAAGGAGCGCGTCGGTGATTATTTGCAGCGTGCGTGTCGATCATTGACCGGATTGGGAATCGATTGTGATACACTGCTTGGTTCGGGTCAGCCAATGGAAGAGCTCTTCAACGAGGCGGACAAACCGGCTTACGATCTCATTGTCATGGGCGCGCCGTTACCACAGGCGCCCCAGCGAACTCACTGGCCGGAAGTAGCCTTTCGCATCATTCGGGAACTTGAGAAACCAGTGTTGCTCGTTCCTATGATGGTGAAATAATGGGGCTAACTTACATGTAATGACCATTTGGTTATCCAGCAGTTTACAAACAGAACACACAAAAATTATACATCAGAATTGACTCAGAACACCTACCTGTTTCACCCACATCATTGTATCACAAAATACCCTGATATTATTTTTGATTCACAGTTGCCGGAACCAGCCCCGTCGGTTATAATTGACCATGGAAACAGAGGAGGTGAGTATTGAGGATATCACAAGGCATAAACAAACCATAAACCCTTAAAATACAGTGCGATAAATTTTTATTAATCAGAGAAAATAAGTTAATTAAATAGTGAACTAAAAAGATAGTATTATATGTTAAATGTATTTTTAAGTGATTATCAGATTTCGAGGACGAAGTTAATGAAACGACTTGATAAAAAGACCTGCAAGATTCATGCTTGGTAATGACTTGAAAATATACACAGCAAAATAACTTTATCCCCATGAGAAAACAGATACAGAACCCAGTGACAACGGACAGGTACACAGCAGTAAGATGTTGTGGGATAGTCAGTTATCTAGAACTCGTCCGGAATATACAGGAAGGTTGAAACCCAGATGACGATAGTTGATTATTTTATTTTCGGCACCTATATGCTGGTGGTTTTGGGTATTGGTTACTACTTCTACCGGAAGAACGAGGACGCGGAAGATTATTATGTGGGCGGGCGCAATATTTCCGCCGGACATATTGGTTTATCCATCGTGGCCACGGATGTGGGTGGCGGATTTTCCATTGGGTTGGGCGGACTGGGATATGCCATGGGTCTTTCGGGAAGTTGGCTGCTGTTTACCGGCTTGGTGGGCGCTTGGCTTTCGGCTGTTTTCATTATCCCCAAGATCAAGCTTCTGGACAGGAAGCATGGCATGATGACCTATCCTGACTTCCTGCGTCACCGGTACAGTCCCCGGGTGGCTTTGGTGGCGGCGGTAATCTCAGGGATTGGGTATCTGGGATTTACCAGCGGACAGATTCTGGCCGGCGCTAAACTCATGGCCGGTTCGGTGATCAAAACAGCGCCATTCGGTATGACCGACCTCCAGTTTTCACTCTATGTCATCGGCGTGATCATTGTGGGTTATACGGTCCTGGGCGGCCTTAAAGCGGTCATCTACACCGATACCATTCAGTGGATTATTCTGCTGTCAGGTCTCAGCTTTTTTGGGATTCCCTTCGCGCTGCACGAAGTAGGCGGACTTTCCGGATTAAAAGCTGCTTTGCCCGATGGCCATTTCAGTCTCACCAATATCAGTTTCATACAATTTTTCAACTGGTTCATTACCATCGTTCCCATTTGGCTGGTAGCCATGACACTCTACCAGCGTATGTTTGCCACCCGTAATGAAAAGGAAGCAAAGCGTGCCTGGTACATCGCCGGCGTTTTTGAATATCCCATCATGGCATTCATCGGTGTCATTTTAGGCATGTTCGCCCGGGTGGTTGTGCCCGGTGTGGAACCGGAGATGGGTGTGCCCATGCTGCTGAAAACCGTGTTGCCCATTGGCCTCACGGGAATCATCGTGGCCAGCTATTTCTCAGCCATCATGTCCACCGCCGATAGTTGTGTCATTGCTTCTTCCGGTAATTTTGTGAATGACCTTCTGGAGCGGAGCTGGTTAAAAAATGCCAGTCGCCAACGGGTGATGCGCTGGTCCATGATCACAACCCTCATCGTGGGTGCGCTGGCAATTCTCATTGCGGGTCAGTTCACCACCGTGCTGGATGCGATTTTATATGCTTATGCTTTCATGGTCTCGGGCTTGTTTGTTCCCACACTGGGCGCTTATTTCTGGAAGAAGGGCACGTCAGGCGGCGCTTTCTGGGGAATGATCCTGGGAGGTGGAACAACCCTGATTTTACTCATTGCCGGTGTGGAAATGCCCTTGCAACTGGACCCAACTTTTTACGGAATCCTCATCAGCGCGGTTGTATTTTATACGGTATCCATCGTAAAGCCGGATGATACACGCAATGAGGTCCCGGAGGT
>JAIPJQ010000055.1 GCA_021734065.1 Fidelibacterota bacterium
GACGCTGAAGCCCTTTCAAAAGCGGTACGCAGAACTAATGGATGATAAAGCCTACTTGAATGATGTGCTGAGTAAAGGTACGGAGCAGGCGCGTCGTATCGCCCGTAAGACCATGAGTAAGGTGTACCGGAAAATCGGATTTGTCCAACCCGGTTTATAACAAACTATGACAGATTCCAAGACATTGAGTCGTAACTACACAGTGGACCTGCCCATTTTTGAGGGGCCGCTGGATCTACTGCTCTTTCTTATTAAGAAGGACGAACTCAACATCTATGATATTCCCATCTCCAAAATCACGCAGGATTTTTTAGCCTATCTTGAGATTATCAAGGAACTACGTCTTTCTACGGCCGGTGATTTTGTCCTCATGGCCGCCACGCTCATGAAAATAAAAGCACGCATGCTTCTGCCCGAACCGGAGACGGCGGGTGAAGAGGCGGAAGATCCCCGCAGTGAACTGGTGGATATGTTGCTGGAGTACAAGCGCTTCAAAGAAGCGGCCGACCATTTTGCGGACCGGGAGCACACACAAAGTCGGATGTATTATCGGGTACCATCGTCCACCGAAAGTGAGTTTGAAGTGGGGGCGGAAGATTTACTGGCGGATGTGAAATTGTACGACATTATGCTCACCTTCCAGTACTTGCTGCAGAACTATGAGGAACCATTGAGTCACGAAGTGACCATGGAAGAGGTTTCCACCACAGAGCAGGGCGCCTACCTTAAGATTTTGCTGGGTCAATCTGAAGAGGTGTGGTTCACGGAAATCATGAAGGAACTGGGATCACGGTTGGTGGTGATTGTGACATTTCTGGCGATTCTGGAACTCATCCGCAGCCGGGAAATTATCATGGAGCAGAACGAATTATTCAGCGATTTACGCATTCGGCGAGGAGAACGCTTTGGACAAGTCTGAACTGATGCAAATTACGGAAGCCCTGTTAATTGCCACACCGGAACCTTTAACGGAGGCGCGATTCCTGCAGTGCTTCGATTCTGCACCGGATATTTCACTGGACGAGATTATCGAGGCATTGCGCCAATTTTACAAAGAATCCGATCGGGCATTTCAGATATTCAAAATTGCCAATGGCTACCAATTGGTTACCAACAAAGAATTTGAACCATTTGTTAAGCGACTCTATACCCGCTCGTCCCGATTGCGTCTCTCTCAGGCTGCCCTGGAGACGCTGGCTATCATCACCTACCGCCAACCCATCAGCCGGATGGAAATTGAAGCCATTCGGGGCGTGAGTTCGGATTCACCGCTGCGCACCTTGTTGGAGCGGCACCTCATTGAAATTCGTGGTCGCGATGAAGGTCCGGGAAGGGCGTTACTGTATCGAACTACCACTGAATTTCTCCAATATTTCGGGCTGAATTCCCTACAGGACCTGCCCAAGTTGCGAGAAGCACGGGAGTTGATCCAGGACGAAGATGAGAGCCTGGTTTAATCCCATTCCACATTTCCTGAAAAATGTCTGATCCAGCCAACCCTAAAAATCCCGACCCAGGGATTCGTCTGAATCGATTCCTGGCAATGGCTGGAATTGGTTCACGCCGGGTATGTGACGAACTGATTCAAAAAGGCCTGGTAAAGGTAAACGAGGAGGTCCAGACCGAGCCGGCGACTCGTGTGGTGGAGGGACGGGATAAGGTAGAATTTCATGGGAAGCCGGTAACCCTGCTCCATGAAACCCACTATTACATTTTCAATAAACCACGAGGTGTTATTACCACGACCCAAGATCCGTTCGGCAGGCCGATTGTGGTGGATTTTTTGCCGGGTGATGCGCGCATCTATCCGGTGGGGCGGCTTGACTTTGATACCACGGGTGCGTTACTCCTGACCAACGATGGCGATGTGGCTTACAGGCTCACCCACCCCAAGTTTCAAATCCCAAAAATTTACCAGGTTCTGATTCGCGGAAATCCTCCGGAAAGCACCTTGCACCAGGTTGAGGCTGGCATAGAAATTGAAGCTGGGTTTGTTGCCAGGGGCGAAATAAACGGTTTTCGGTACCAGGGGGGTAACACTGAAGTCCGGTTGACCTTACGGGAAGGTAAAAAGCGCGAAGTAAAACGCATTTTTCGCACCTTGGGACATCCGGTCGTGCGCTTGCACAGAGAATCCTTTGCCACGTTGACGGTCGACGGATTAAAGCCGGGGGAATGGCGTGAATTGACGCCAGAGGAAGTACGCGAACTCAAGGAGCTGGTTCATGGACATTAAGGGCAAACGGGTAATGATTTTTGGTGGCTGGGGCCTGGTGGGGCGCGCCGTGGCAAAACAAGTTTTGCGTGAACAACCGACGGAATTGATCCTCACATCACTCCGGGAAAATGAAGCCCGGGAGATTCAGGGAATTCTGGTGAAACACCCGGTGAACCGGGGTACACGTATCTCTGTGGTCCATGGTGATTTATTTGTGCGCAAGGAATTGTCCCAGAAATCCAAAGGTGAAATCTACGAAACCGACGATTTGCTCCAGACCATGATCCAGGATCTTTACGACGATCTGAGTCCGGATATCATCGAAAATTCCAACTTGCATCAGGTTTTGAATAAGTATAAACCTCAGATTCTCATTGATTGTATCAATACCGCCACGGCATTCGCGTACCAGAATGTGTTTCAGGTTGTTGCTGAAGTACGGGCTGATCTGGCCAAAGTCCGGGCAGGTCAAGCGATGAGTCAGGATTTCTCCAATAAAGTTGAGCGTCTGGTATCCACCCTCTATATCCCTCAATTAATCCGACACGTCCAGATTCTCATTGAGGCAATGCGGCAGGCGGAAACAGAATTTTACCTGAAAGTGGGGACATCCGGTACCGGTGGAATGGGATTTAACATTCCCTATACCCACTCGGAGGAGAAACCCTCCAAGATGCTCATGAGTAAATCCTCACTGGCCGGCGCCCACACCATGCTGCTCTGGCTGTTGGGGCGGACTCCGCACACACCCATTGTCAAGGAAATCAAGCCGACGGCAGCCATTGCCTGGAAGAAAATCGGTTATGGCAAAGTGGTGAAACGCGGACAATACATCCCCATGTTCGATTGTCTGCCTGATGCTGAAACCACACTCGGGCATGAACTGGTGCGGCATCCGGACGCCACCTGGACGCGGTTGGATGAGCGTTTTATCGAGTCGGTTTACATAGACGCTGGTGAAAATGGCTATTTCTCGGCCGGGGAGTTTTCAGTCCTCACTGCTGAAGGTCAAATGGAATTTGTGACACCGGAAGAGATTGCTGACAAGGTTCTGATTGAAATTAAAGGCGGTAATACGGGAAATGATATTATCGGCTCCCTCGATTCGTCGGTTCTGGAACCATCCTATCGGGCCGGATTGATTCGGAAAAATGCAATTGAGCGCATGGGTGAACTCCAGAAAGAAACCGGATCGGATAGCGTTGCTTTTGAACTCCTGGGTCCGCCGCGACTCACCAAACTGCTCTATGAAATTTACATGCTGAAACGTCTTCACGGGACGGTGAATGCTGTGCTGGACACCCCGGCGCCTGACCTGGCGGCAGCCATGGAGGATCTGATTCTTTCCGATGATGAATTGCGTGCCACCATTATCTCGGTGGGGACTCCAATCCTGCTCAGCGATGGGAAAACCTATCTGCGGGGACCTTCCATTTCTGTTCCAGTGTTCGAAGGACAGCCGGTTTTACCCGTCAATCCTGAGAATATCGAAAAATGGACAACCCAGGGTTGGCTGGATCTGCGCATCTCAAATATGGAATATTGGCAGAAACGTCTCCACTGTCTGCTGGATGATCAGGAGTTGGAACCGGAGGACGATTATTCTTCGTACTACTTTCGTAACCGGCGATTTCAGGATGCGAAAGCGCGCATGGATATCGGGGCAATCGTGAATTGGATTATGGAGTACGAGGATAAAGGCTATCGCATTAAATAACGGGTAGCGGATAGCTTAACATATACCAAATGGCATTATACGGACGCAATTATTTTGGCTTATGGATCATCATGGGAATGATGATCGGGTTTTTCGTGGGTACAGGTTTTCAGTCTCCGGAGGTGGGGTTGGTTGCCGGTGGCGGACTGGGTTTACTCTACGCCTGGCTGAAAAGTCGGAAGCATTCTGAAGATTAATTTACTGCTATTGTCATTAACAAAATTTACCTTTGCCTGGTAATCATCAGCATTTTTTGAGTTGAGGAGAGATATTGATGGCACTATTGACAGCAAGGAATGCCTTATGGATTGCATTGGCAACCGGAGTGGGGGCAATTCTGCAATTCTACACACTGTTGCGTTATTTAGACCGACTTCCGGGTGATACGGTTGGAATCATTATTTACGCGATCACATGTTTCTGTTTTCTCATTCTGGCAGGTGTTTATTTCAGGATTTGGAGACGGCTGGTTGCTGAAACAAAGAACCAATAATTCAATCTCTGTAAGCTCACAAAATTGTGGTGCCGAAAAAGTTGGATTCCGGCAGAGCGGCGACTATATTTGGCCGCTTTTATGAGAGCGACTAAACGATATAAGCACAATAGAATTAATGGTTTTTTGAAAGTATGATTATTGCCATCGATGGTCCGGCAGCATCCGGTAAATCCAGTACGGCAGCACGTGTTGCGGCCCAATTGGGGTTCCGTCACATCGATACCGGAGCAATGTACCGAGCAGTCACACTTTACATGCTGGAACATGGTGTGGATATTTCTGATACCGACGCGGTTCTGGAAGCCTTGCCCCGGGTAGAACTATCGTTGGCCTTTGAGGGTGATAATCAGCGTGTGATTTTATCCGGTGTGGATGTGAGCGATCGCATCCGGACACTGGCTGTTAATGAAAATGTAAGCCAGGTCAGCGCCATTCCTGCGGTACGACGGAGACTTGTGGAACTCCAGCGTCAGGCTGCCAATGACCATGATGTGGTATTGGAGGGGCGTGATATTGGTACTGTGGTTTTTCCCAATGCCGATCTGAAAATTTTTATGATCGCTGATGTTCATGTTCGGGCACAACGCCGCCAGCAGGAGTTGGAAAGCCTGGGAATTCAGCAGGACCTGGCTGAGCTGGAAAAAGATTTGATAGCGCGTGATAAAATCGATTCATCGCGAGTCTTGTCACCATTGAAATCCGCTACTGATGCAGTCGAGCTGGATACGTCCAAGCTTACCATCGACCAGCAGGTAGCATTCATCGTTAACCAAGCCAAGCAAATGATTGCAAAGGAGGAAAGACCCTTCATGGCAGAAGAAGAAAAAAAGGATGCACCGCAGACTGAAGAACAGTCCCCGGAGACATCCGAAACCACCTCAGACGCCGTCGAGATGACGCCCGCCGAGGATACTCAGGACAAAAAAGAAGAGACCGCCGCGTCTGAACCTGAAACCGAAACAGAAACCAAAACAACAGAAGCGAAAACCGAATCCGGCGAAAATGCTGAGACTCCAGCAGAGTCTGAAAAAGCGTCTGATTCGGAAGAAACCGCTGAGGAATCAAAGGAATCTTCTGTTGTAAAGGATGAGCCGGCCAGGAGTACCCGGAAAACAGTGAAGATGAAAGCCAAAGCTTCCGGTGAGCCGCTGGTGCAACCGGTTGTTGATGAAGAAGAAGCTGAAAAAGCTTCGAAAAAGATTGCCGGACTGGATAAACGGTCCGCCATGAACGACATCTTCAACCAGATCAGGACGATTAAACCGGACCAGCTTGCTGAAACCATCGCTGAAGAATCAGAGGAAGTGAAAGATCTTTCCTTCCTGCTGGATCGTACCATCGCAGATATCACCCCGCGTACCTTGGTGGAAGGGCGTGTCATCTCTGTGGGCGATCGTGAAGTACTGGTGGACATCGGTTTCAAATCCGAAGGGCTGGTTTCCCGCGAAGAATTCAAGGATGACGAGTTGCCCAAAGTGGGTGAAAAAATCGAATTATTCCTGGATACGCTGGAAGATGACCAGGGTCAGACAATTCTGTCCAAACGCAAAGCAGATTTCATGCGTGTCTGGACCAGGATCAAAGATGTTTATGACAATGGCGACCTCATTAATGGCACCATCACACGCCGCATTAAAGGCGGGATGGTGGTAAATGTGATGGACATTGATGCCTTCCTGCCGGGATCGCAACTGGATGTGCGTCCAATTCATGATTTTGACGCCTATATCGGAAAGTCCTATGACTTTAAGATCGTCAAACTCAATGAAACCCGGAAGAACATCGTGCTCTCACGCAAAGATCTGCTGGAAGAAAAACTCCAGAAGCAGCGTGCCGAACTGTTGAAAAATATCGAGATTGGTCAGGTACTGGAAGGCCGGGTAAAGAATATCACCGATTTTGGTGTATTCGTTGATTTGGGCGGTGTTGACGGTCTGTTGCATATCACCGATTTGTCCTGGGGACGGGTCAACCATCCCTCCGAAGTTGTGGATATGGACGATGAAATTACCGTGAAGGTCATTGATTACGATGAAGAAAAACAGCGTGTATCGCTGGGATTCAAACAGTTGCAGCCCCATCCGTGGGAACATGTGGAACAAAAATATCCCGTCGGATCAGCAATTAAAGGGAAAGTGGTCAGCATCACCAATTACGGTATTTTTGTGGAATTGGAAGAGGGTGTCGAGGGTCTGGTCCATATTTCTGAGATATCCTGGACCCAGCACATTAAGCATCCGTCCGAGATCTACTCGGTTGGTGACGAAATTGAGACCGTCGTTCTCTCTATCGCTCCTGAAGACCGCAAGGTCAGCCTGGGTGTGAAGCAGTTGAAACCGGATCCCTGGACGCTCATTGAAGATACTTATATCGTGGGCACACTCCACACCGGGACTGTTAAGAATCTCACCCAGTTTGGTGCATTCGTAGAGTTGGAAGAGGGGATTGAAGGTCTGATTCATATTTCCGATCTCTCCTGGACCCGCAAAGTGCGCCATCCCAAAGAGGTACTGAAGCGCGGCGATGAAGTAGAAGTTCGGATTCTGGATATCGCTCAGGATCAGCGCAAAATCTCCCTGGGACTCAAGCAGGCTGGGGAGGATCCATGGCCGCAGATTGAGCAGGAATTTGCCGTGAACAGCACCCGGAAGGGTAAGGTCATCAAATTGTTGGACAAAGGGATTATCCTGGAACTGGAAGGTACCGATGTGGAAGGTCTGATTCCGTTGGCGTCGTTCAATAAAAAAGACCGGAAGGCGATTCTGGACAAATTCCAGGTAGACCAGGAAGTTGAAGTCAAAGTGATGGAAATCGATCCCAATGACAAGAAAATCCTGGTAAGCCACGCAGCCGCGATTAAGGATAAAGAGCGGGCGGTTGTGAACGAATATCTGCGTGGTCAGAAGCATGACGGCAACAAGCTTGATATTCCCGATGAGGTTGTGGCGAAAATCAAAGAAGCTGCTGAGGAAGAAACCGAGAAGAAGGTCGCAGCCGCTGAAAAACGGAAAGCCGCCAAAGCCAAAGAAGAGGAAAAAGCCAGGAAAAAGGCTGACGCAGAAGATGCTGCCGAATCGGAGGCTGAAGAGCAACCTGAACCAAAGGCTAAGTCCAAATCAAAATCCAAATCGAAAGCGAAATCCAAGGATACGGAAGAAGCTTCAGAACCTGAAAAAGACGCTGCCGAGGAGGAAACCACTGAAGGGGAAGAAAAACCGGAACCTGATGTGGAAACCGAAGAAAAGCAAGCAGACGAAGCTTCTGATGCTGACTCAGAAGAGGCAGCCGAGGATGCGAAAGAAGAGGAAAAATCCAAAGACGATAAGTAACGGATTTTCCCTGCTCATATCTGAAAAGCCCTGCTTCGGCAGGGCTTTTCTTTATTATCCGATTGCTTGAATTCGAAATCGCATCCGGCAATGACTAAACTTATATTCAGACTATGGCAAAGCGTACCCATCGCAGCAATCTTCAGGCAATAATTGTATCGGTTATCGTGGCCATTTTCCTCTGGTTCTTCGTCGTTACCGATGTGGTGTATTTTTATGATATTGATGTACCTCTCAAGGTCATTGGACTAACTAAGAATAAAGCGCTGGTAAAACCAATTCCGGAAACGGTGAAAATGAGATTCCGCGGGAAGGGCCAGGTGCTCATCTGGGCATATTTTACCATGCCAATGTCAGAATCTTCCGTATTCCTGGATGTCTCAAAAGTCCATCGCCTGCAGGAATTTCACCTCAACACCTACTTTGAACAGCATCCGGATCTGCTGGTGCTGCCGCGTGATTTCGACCTGGATTTTATCAATGTGGTTAGCCCTGAAACGGTTTGGGTGCACCTTGAGGAGAGCATCACTCGTAAAATACCGGTAGCACCCCAGCTCGATTTACAAGCGGCGCCGGGGTATATGATTGTGGGCGGCGTGCGGTACACACCCGATTCCATTGAGGTAACCGGGGCAGAAACACTGGTGGATCAAATCCGGGATTTGAAAACCGCACCACTGGAGCTGACGGATGTGGTCAATGACATTTTCATGGATCTACCGGTGAAATTGGATATTCATCAGCCACTGTCCTACTCGGACAACAAAATTCACGTAACCGCAGATGTACAGAGTATTGGTACGCGTCAGATTGAGGAAATACCGATCCGGATTACGAATGTGCCGGCCGGTTTTCGGCCTGTGGCAATTCCCGATCATGTGACCCTGACAGTCGAAGGTGGACAGGATGTGTTGTTGACACTTGGGCCGGAACATTTTAGAGCCATCTTTGATTTTGAAGCGAACTGGTCACCGGATGTGCGTCGTTATCAGCCGGAAATTGAAACGCCACACGGTATTCAGCGTATCAGCAGTATATATCCGGATAAAGTTGAAATTATTTTGCGTCAATGAGTCATAACCACCCCGTCATCCTTGGAATCGAAACGTCGTGTGATGAAACCGCTGCAGCGATCGTGGCAGGTCCTGAATTGAAAAGCCATGTGGCGGCTTCCCACATCGTTCATCAGGCTTATGGTGGTGTCGTCCCGGAATATGCCAGTCGTGAACACGAGAAATTATTGGCGCCGGTGGTGCAAAATACCATGTCACAGGCGAGCGTGAGTTGGAAGGATATTGATGCCATCGCGGTCACGCAGGGTCCGGGATTGGCCGGTTCGCTTCTGGTAGGCTTAAGTTACGCCAAGGGGTTGGCCGTGGCCCTGGATAAGCCACTTCTGGGCATCAACCATATTGAGGGTCACATTTTCGCCAATTTTATCGGTCAGGACGGATTACCCACACCATTTTTATGTCTTCTTGTATCGGGCGGACATACCCAACTCATCCATGTGAAAGATATTCAAAACTATCGTTTGATTGGCCAGACACGGGATGATGCTGCCGGTGAGGCTTTTGACAAAGTCGCCCGCATGCTGGGAATCGGATATCCCGGTGGTCCGCTGATAGACCGCTTGAGTCAGGCAGGAGATCCCCGATTTGTTGCGTTTCCCCGATCCCGGTTTGATGCGAGTTATGATTTTTCATTTTCCGGCCTGAAAACAGCGGTTTTGTATTACCTCCAGAAGCAATCCAATGCATTCATCAAATCCCATTTGGAAGACATTGCTGCAAGTTTCCAGCAGGCGGTTGTGGAGGTACTGGTAGAGCGGGCTTTCCAGGCGGCAGTCGATTTAGGACTGGATCGCCTGGTTCTGGCCGGAGGCGTGGCAGCCAACTCAGCGCTCCGGCGGTTGGTGGACGAGCGGGCAGCCGAAGCGCAAATGACCGTGTATCAACCGGACTTGCGTTATTGTACGGATAATGCTGCCATGATTGCCTACATGGGGTATTGGAAATATCGCATCAGCCAGACATCGGAGCTGACCATCCCCGCCTATCCGAACCTGAAACTCAGTTTTGGTACCTGAGTGCTGATATTCGCTGAAATAAACACCCACTTTGATTTTCACGGCAACCTGGGCTGGTTGATCCTGGCGATTATGCTATTCAGCGCCTGGATTTGGTTTACCCATCGCCGCGCAAAAGAAGCGCCCACAGCATTACACGGCTTGGGCGTGTTGTGGGTCCTGCGCGGAATTGCCGCGTTGATATTACTGCTGCTCTTTTTCGCGCCGGAGGTGAAGGTCTCGTTTTCAGAATCCAATGAAAAATCGGTCCTTTTCCTGGTGGACAATTCCGCCAGCATGCCGTTGGCCTGGGATTCGGAGTGGGATGATGTGTGGGAGAACGCTGCGAAATTTGTGGAGGATTTGCGTGGTAATTACCCGGTCCGCACTACGGTGATGTCGAATCAAACCACCGAAGGGGCAAGGGAATTTTCAGAGATTGCTTTTGATGGAGAATCCAGTGTGTTTCCATCCAAATTTCCTTTACAGGGAATGGAGCAATTTTCGGCAGTGGTCACCTTCACTGATGGTCAGTTCAATGTGGGGCAATCCCCATTGGATGTGGAATGGTTTGGAAAGCTTCCCATTTACCCCTTGCTACCGGCAAAGCCAAAATCGGCTGAAGGGCTGCAAATCCATGAATTGATTGCACCGGACTTCATCTCTGCGGCGGACTCCATGCAATTTCAATTAACCTGGCGTCACATGGGCAGTCTTCCCGCACCGATTGAGATCAGTGTCGCAGACGAAGCAACCCAGACCACCCTTTTTCGCAAATCCCTGACGCAAACCCTTGAATTACAAACATTTGTATCGCAATTACGATTGCAAAAACCGGGTGTGCATCGCCTGAACTTCCAAATCACCACCACGGACGGGAAATTTTCCACAAACCTTATCAAAACGGTCCGGGTGGGGAAAGCGCAGCAGCAGGTCCTGCTGGTCTCTGATGTTTTAACACCGTTGGTGACCATGTTCCAACGAAGCCTGCCCGATTCGCTCTTTTCGGTAGAGATATTGATAAAATCCAAACAAGGGGGCTTTATTCTGGGCAAAGATCCGCTATCGGTGTCCGCCCCGGACCTGATCGTTCTTATTGATCGGGGAGATCTGGCACTGTCGGATGACACCAAACAATTGATCAACCGGGTGTATGCGGATTCAATCCCAACCATCATTTTTAACCTGAATACAAGTCGGTTAGACGCAGCCATTACAGGGATCCAGCGTATTCGGGATCCCGCTCCGGACGCATTCACACCCTTACTGACTTCTCAGGGAAGCAAGCACCCGTTGGGCATTATGGCCACTGCCATTGCGCAAACCGGTGGTGAAACGGATTTTTGGGCGTCGTTACCACCCCTGGAGTCCGCTGAACAGGTTTTGTGGCTGCATGGTGTGCGGATTTTCGACAAAATCACCACGCCGGAGCCATTGACTGTTGTTACACTGGCTGAAAAACGACCTCTGTTGATATTCAACGGGAGCGGTTACTGGCGCTGGTTTTTTCGACCACCGGGAAAAGCGCAATTCAATACATACTGGGAAAAGGTGATGACCTACCTGTTGAATCGTAAGAATTTGAAACTGGTGTCTCTCGATGTACAGACAGACGTAATCCATGTGGGAGAGACGGCCCCTGTCTTTCTGCAAGTCCGGGATGTACAGGGGACGCCTCTGGATCAGGGAAGCGTGTCATTGAAGCAAGTAAAACAGCAGGACGGTTCATCTCAATCGCTTGAATTACGACGCGTTTCTGCCGGCTTATACCGGTCGGATTTGCATACAGCGGAAAAGGGAGATTTCGCACTCGTTGGGCGGGTTGAACAGCAGGGGAATCTCTGGGGGCTGGATAGTCTTTCGGTACACATCGCGCCCTATTCGGCTGAGAGGCAGGTGACGGGCGTGAATCAGCTGCTATTGGAACGAATGGCAACAAAATCGGGCGGCCGGGTGATCGGACCGGACAATTTGCCTGACAGTGAGCTTCCTACCGGTAAATACACGACATGGCATCAGTTTGGGTGGCCGGGATTAAGAAGTATGTGGCTCATGATTTTATTGATTTTTGTATTTGGGCTGGAATGGGCTTACCGTCGCCGCATTGGATTAATGTAGCGGGAATGCTGTTTGAGTCTTTGAAGTGAGCAACTATATTCGGGCGCTTTTAAAGGGGGAGTAAAAATGCGAGTAGAATTCAGGTGGAACAGGTAGTATGAAGCGAATTTGTGTAATTGGAACCGGCTATGTGGGATTGGTGTCAGGCGCCGGTCTGGCTGATTTTGGCAATGAAGTCATTTGCAGCGATATTGATGCGGAAAAAATTCAGCAGTTACAACAGGGGGTCATTCCCATTTACGAGCCCGGTTTGAAAGAGCTGGTGGATCGGAATGTGAAAGCCAAACGGCTGAAGTTTACCGCCGATGTTCCGGAAGCGATTCGAAATTCAGAAGTAATTTTCACCGCTGTGGGAACGCCCATGGGGCAGGATGGGGAGGCGGATTTGACTGCCGTAGAGGCGGTTGCCAAGACGGTTGCTCAGAACCTGAACAGCTACAAACTGATTTGTACCAAGAGTACAGTTCCCGTAGGCACGGGTGAAAAAATCAAGCGCATTATTGCCACATTCAAGAACAATGGGAATGAGTTTGATGTTGTATCCAACCCCGAATTTTTGCGGGAAGGCTCTGCGGTTGGCGATTTCCTGATACCGGACCGGGTGGTGATTGGTGTGGACAGTCCCCGGGCGGAAAAGGTCATGCGTGAGGTGTACCGCACATTGTTCATCAATGAAACCCCCATGGTGATGACCAACATTCCCACCGCGGAACTCATCAAGTATGCTTCCAATGCCTTTTTAGCAGTCAAAATTTCTTTTATCAATGAAATGTCCAATCTGGCCGATGCCGCCTGTGCCGATGTCCATGTGATTGCCAAGGCAATGGGATTGGACGGGCGGATTTCATCCAAATTCCTCCATCCCGGACCGGGATACGGCGGGAGCTGCTTCCCCAAAGACACCAATGCTTTGGCCAAAACCGCCAATGATCTGGGTATCAGGATGGAGGTGGTGAATGCCGCCATCCGCGCCAATACGAATCAGCGTGAATCGGTGCTGGAACGCATCCGGGATCTGATGCCGGAACTTGCGGGGAGGCGCGTGGCTGTTTTAGGTCTGGCGTTTAAGCCCAATACTGATGATGTCCGCGATACACCTGCGGAGGAAATTGTAAAAGGACTGCGACGCATGGGCGCGGACGTGGTGGGGTATGATCCTATCGCGGCTGAAAATTTTAAAAAGTATTATGACCCGGAGCTGGAAATTAAAGAAAGCGTCTGGGACGCGGTTGAAGATGCCGATCTCACGGTCATTCTTACCGAATGGAATGAGTTGCGCGGACTGGATTTACCACTGCTGAAAGAAAAAATGCGGCAGCCTTTTGTGGTGGACGGTCGAAACATTCTGAGTGTTGAAGAATTGAAGGCGCTGGGATTTTCCTACCGCAATATGGGGCGCAGCAAAATTTAATTACACACAATATTCTGAGAGTCGTTGAAAATGCAGGAACTACTGAAAAAAATTGAGAAAAAAGAAGCAGTCTTTGGCGTCATTGGGTTGGGTTATGTTGGATTGCCCCTGGCGGTGGAATTTGCCAATGCAGGCATGAAGGTCATCGGTATTGATGTGGATGAGGAACGGGTAGCAAAAATCAACCGGGCTGAAAACTTTATCCAGGATGTGGATGCTGACGAATTGGCTGCAGCGGTAAAAAATGGCAAGCTGGTCGCCACCACGGATTACAGCAGTCTGCGGCA
>JAIPJQ010000056.1 GCA_021734065.1 Fidelibacterota bacterium
TAATTACCGGCGGAGGAGCTAAAACCATCCACTACAATCAGATAAGTTCCAGCATCCAATTCCACATTAGTAAGCTCAGACTGAAGTCCACAGGCATCGTCATTGTAATAACCTGTCGAGGTGCTACAATCGTCCATGAAAACTTCCAGCTTGGAATCGTAGTCCGTCCCGCCACAGAGTGAAATGTCAATCACAGCCGGGTCCGGCAGATAAAGCTGATAAGCCACGTCTTCATTATCACTAAAATTTACATCAAAGTCATCGCCCATACCCACAGTCGTACCAGTAGCCTGGTAGGGAAGATCGTCAATCACGTAATCAGCGCAATCCAACTGAGGAGGAGCCGTGGTTCCCGGGGGATCCCATGCCAGAACAGAATGACCATCCAGACCGGATTCCGCCCGTAAATTCACAGGCGGCAGCGCAGACAGCACACTGAAGGCATACGTACCCTCCTCCGGCATGACGGCGGAGTTTCCGCTGGTATCCTCAGCCATTACATAGTAACCGACCGTGGTTCCAACCGGCTGTCCCGGTATATCACCGCTGTACACATCGTCACCCATGTCCGTCATAGGAACTTCTGTATAGGTGTTCCCGTCTGTGGTGTAATACAGTGATGTTGTGGCCAATTCTGTATTATCAGTAATTAAAGCTTCAATCACATACGGTCCCGCCGTATCCATGGTGAAGTCAAAGCGCGTCACACCGGAGATATGCGGGTCCACAATATCTGTGTAAGGCAGCGCGAAGAAATCCAGGTAAGCCTGGAGAAGCTCAGCCTTGGTAGAAGCGCCATCTTCCAGACCGCCAAATTCGAAGGAAGTACCAATGGTATTTCCATTGGGAGATAAAAACGCAACACCGCATCCAAATCCATCCGCCGGATTGACGTGAATGGTGACGGACTCTTCTGTTAATGGCGCTAAATGATCGATAAAACTGTTCCCACCGGTATAGGTGTAATCCATACCCTCGGCGAAATCAGCGCCCTCCACAGAGGCAAGATCACCCGAACCATCGGACACGCCATCAATATTGAACACGGCGTGCAACGCTGTGGCATCATCATAAGCCCAGGTATCGCCACCTTCCATATAAATAGCGCCCCCGGCTTGGACATAATCAACCAGAGCGCCAACTTCAGCGCTTCCCGGGACCAGTTCATAATTGTCGGAGAAAATCCCCAGAGTTACAAAGACAGCCGTATATCCGGCATCCACCGGAGGTCCAAACTGAAAAATGTCCGTGGTTTCAAATGCTGTGTACCCCAGTCCTTCCAAGGTACTTACGAAAGCCGGACCGCTTATGGCACCGGATGGATTCCAAACCATGAATTCGGGGAATCCGTCATACACCATGGCGGAAACATCGACTGTAGCTGATGTTGCGTTGTCAGCATCGGATGTAAGGTCAACTGCACCCGTGAATGGACCTTCAGCTGTAGGGGTCAGTGTAACTTCCATAGTCACAGCACTTTCGGCAGCAACCGTAACCGGGGCAGTTAAATTCGTCGCTAAGTCAGCGCCGGTAATATCAATGGCGGTAATATCGAAAGGAGCGTTACCCAAATTTGAGATGGTTACATCCTGTGTAACCGCACCGTCATCAATTTGCAAAACACCAAAATTCAGTGCCGTGGGCGCCACCACCATGTAAGAACCCTCAATGTCCTGAGGCATATAGGTGGCGGTAATACCAAAATTACCCGTCAGGGTAGGATCGCCGGCGGTGGCGTCATTCAATGTGGACCAGGCACCCAGGGTCACCCAGTTCCGATCCAAATAATTCATCTGGAGGTCATTCGCTATGCCCATAAAGCCACCATCATCCCAGACCACGACGTAAAAGTCACCACCGTTTATCGGCAGATTCTCCAGCGGGATTGTGATGGTAACCAGACTGCCATCCAGGCTGGAAAGATCCATGGGATCTGACTCCCATAAAGCCGCCGGATCGCCGGGTGCTGTGGGTGCGGAAGGGGGACCCGCCACGCTGGCATCAGGATCGGCATAAACGCTGACCACACCGGCCGTCACATCGGCATCGCCCTGAAAATAGAGCGTCAACCCCGTAAGGAATGCCGGTCCAGGGGGTGTAAAACGCACGCCAAAACCAGCGCCGCCGCCATTCACACCCAACTGCCCTTCAAACGAGCCGTCGTGGTACGCAAGATCAATATCCCGCGTATTGGTTGGGGCGACTGTCTCAGCCTGCCAGTTGATCGCTTTTGAACCATCCACCGCAGACTGCAATCCATCGGTGGGACGCAATTTTGCATCAGCAAATGCTACTGAGGTGAAAAGCATCAGTCCTGCGATGATCCACCGAACCGGTACCAATTTCTTCATGGGTAACTCCTTAATTATCTGCTATTAACAAAAAGTGCGACAGATCGCCGCATGCTCCTTAAAACAGCTAAAACCCTTGTTTTTCGGCCTTTTCTGGCTGCGAATATAGACGGCGCCCAATTTCAAACCAAGCGGATTCCCGGAGGAATCTTTCTTGTCACAAAAATGAAATAATTTTGTGACATTTCTCGCCCCGTTTCTCCACAAGCCTGAAAATGATGCTGTTTTCACTTCCACTCCCTATTTCACTCTCAACCCGCCAATCCAGAAACGGACCGACAAACCGGTGATGGCCGCATGCTCCGAAGGTCTGCCCAACGGGGTCAACTTTTCGCCACCGGCGAAATCATGAAAATACCCCAATTCCGCCCCCCAGCGATGGTTGCGATTTATCCCGTACAGAAACCCGAACCGATGGACCCGGTCACCAATCATTCCGCTGGGAATCAACATATACCGCATCCCGAAATAGCCGTAGTTGAATTGGGTATTTGAAACTTTGTAGAACACTTTGCGCCCCTGCCGGATTTTCTCCTTCCGGGGACGTTTCTTAGAATTGAGATAGGTCACACTCATGTTGTTGTTCTGATCCACCCCGATACTACCCCCCAGGTTCACCGAGTGTATCCGATTGTTAATCTCAATCAATTTATAGGACATGTCGACCCCATTGCCCTGCGTGGGCGGCAACCCGACACGCAAACCAAGATCCGCCCGCTCACTCAATCCCCACCGGAAAACATATTGGGGCAATCCGTTTTCCAGGGAAATCATATAGCCGGTGAAACGCTCACCGGGCTTCAGCGGCTCCGGCATGATCAAAGGGTGGGATGTGCAACCGGCCATGGCAAGCAACAATACCATAGCCACACTGAAAAGAGTAGCCTGCAGACGAATCTGACGATGAACCCTGTGGATTTGTGCCATTGACGAAATTTTCCATCACCGGGAACCGATTCCAAGGGATAATTCAAACCACCAGAACCTGAAATGGCTGTGCAGATGGAGACCGTCCGTTATATTTACAGGCAATTGATGAATACGCGGATTTCCCCGGGAGGCGCTACATGCAAACCAAAAATGAAATTGTGGAAAACTGGGTCTACCGATATACCGGCATGCCGGCGGGTGCGTTTGGCGACTACATTCTCCTCACCAACTTCCAGAACTATGTGGTGAAATTTGCCGAAATTTTTCAGGTACCCCTGCACGGAAAAGATCGCGCCTTCAGTTGTGCCGTGAATCAAGACGGCCTGTCCATCATTAATTTTGGCATGGGCAGCCCCAATGCCGCCACCGTAATGGATCTACTTTCGGCAGTAAGTCCCAAGGGTGTTCTGTTTCTCGGGAAATGTGGCGGGTTGAAAAAATCCACCGAAATCGGCCATTTCATCCTCCCCATTGCCGCTATCCGCGGAGAAGGAACCAGCAACGACTACTTCCGCCCGGAAGTACCTGCCCTGCCCTCATTCAAACTCCACAAACATGTTTCACAGATTTTGGTGAATCAGGACCTGGACTATCGCACCGGTGTGGTCTACACCACCAACCGCAGAGTCTGGGAGCATGATGAAAAATTCAAACAGTATTTACGGGAAATCCGCGTTCTGGGAATTGACATGGAAACGGCCACCATTTTTATCACCGGACTGGCCAACAACATCTCCCGGGGTGCACTGCTGCTGGTGAGTGATCTGCCCATGATTCCCGAGGGCGTGAAGACCGAATCTTCCGACAAAGGGGTTACCCAGAAATTTGTTGACCTGCACCTGGAAATCGGCATTGAATCCATGACCAAAATCGATACGGAAGGTGAGGAAATTAAGCATTTCCTCTACTAGTCCCAGGACCTACCCTGCCGCCCGTGTATCCGGCGGTTCCGCCTATTCAAATTATAAAACTATTGAATCAATATTTACTAATGAGGCGCAGGAGCGGCTGCTTTTAAAACTCCACATTCCGTACCGGCGCCGTGGAATTATGGCGATTACAGTACTTCTTGGGCTCGGTGCCCGGTAAAAACACCTCCCGGACGGTGGGACAATAGGTGGTGGCCAGATCGTGCGTTTCCGAACAAATGTTGCTGAATACCACATCATCCTGGGGCACGGTAAATTCCTCCCCAACCCAACCCAATGAGTCATACGCCGCTTTCATGAAGCGCGCCCAAATCGGCAGAGCCGCCACCGCTCCGGATTGGCGATTTCCCAGGGAGACCTGGGGGTCATCCATTCCCACCCATACCGCCACCGACAGCTTGGTCGTAAATCCCACAAACCATGCATCAGTGAAACTTTGGGTGGTTCCGGTCTTACCTGCATACGGCACTTTAAATCGGTAAATGGTTCGCGCACTCTGTCCGGTACCCCTCTCACCCACCGTTTGTAAGAGGGAGGTCATGATGTACGCGGTGCCTCGCCCAAGCACCTCTTTTTGCTCTTGGGGAAATGTTTTAATGACACTGCCATAGCGATCCAGCACATTCAACAATCCCACCGGCTCTTTCCAAACACCTAAGCGCGGATAAGCCGCATACGCTGCTGCCATTTCGATGGGAATAACCGTCTCAGTACCCAGCGCCAATGCGTCAAATGCCCGTAATGGCGTTGAAATACCCAGGCGGTGCGCATATTCCACAACCGCTGAGGGTTTCACCAATTCCTGAATCAGACGGACAGACACCAAATTCAGAGACCGCCGGAGTGCTTCCCGGAGTGTGGTCAAGCCACCCGTACTTTCATCGTAGTTTTTGGGACGCCAGTCCAACGTATCATTCATATGGATCACCACCGGCTGATTCAGCAACTCCGTGGTGACCGGATAACCATTATCAATGGCTGTTGTATAAAGAAAAATTTTGAAGGACGATCCCGGCTGGCGTCGGGCTTGTGTGGACCGATTCCATTTGGATTCTTTAAAATTCCGCCCACCAACCATCGCCCGGATATGGCCCGTCTCCACGTCCAATGCGACCAGCTGCGCCTGAACCAACAACTTATTTCGCAACTTGGGAGCTACAGGGATAGAATCCATCAACATCAGTCGGACCGAGTCCACCGAAAAACCGGTTCCTTTGAGCAGATTGTGTAATTCCGTCGTATCGGGGCTGAGCAGCCGCTGTGTCACATTGGACTGCAGGCGCTCCAACTGTTGTCGAACCACCCGGGTGGCAATGCGCTGCAACCGGGCATCCAGGGAGGTTTTAATGGTCAATCCATCCCGGTATAGATCCACGCCCAGCCTGTCATCCCATTGTTCCATGATCTGACGAACATATTCACCAAAATAGGGCGCCAAATCCCGTTGGCCGGTAACTTCCGTTTCCGCGGTTACGATTGGTTTCCCACGGTAGTAGTTCCGCTCAACCGGTCCCAGGAATCCTTCCCGATACATATTTTGAATCACCACATTGCGGACCCGCTCCGCCCGGTCCGGATAATTCAAAGGTGAGTACACTGCCGGGGACCGGAGAATGCCCACCAGAAGAGCGCCCTCATCAATGGTCAAATCCTTGGCATCCTTCCCGAAATAGCGATGCGCTGCAGATTGAATTCCATACAGACCATGCCCGAAATAGACTGTATTCAGATACATGGACAGGATTTCCTGTTTGGTATAGGTGCGCTCAATTTGAATGGCTGTGATAAGCTCGCGCAACTTCCGGGTGTAGGTCTTGCGAAAACCGATTTGATTGTACAGATTGCGGGCCAATTGTTGCGTCAGTGTGGAAGCGCCATACGTGCGGCCGGTGATAATATTATTCGCCAGCTGTAACACCGTGCGAAAGGGATTCATCCCCCAGTGACTGTAAAAACGCTGATCTTCCGTGGATACCAGGGCATCTTTCACATGTTGGGGAATGTCATTGAATTTCACCAAAACCCGCTTGGTAGTGAATAACTCCTGTATCACCTCCCCATCTTTTGACATAATGCGTGTCACCACATCCGGGTCAAAGCGCTCCAACTCCTCCAGTGAGGGCAGATCCCGACTTAGATAGAACAAGAAAGCCAGTATCAATCCAGCAAACCCCAAAGATATATAGAGCCCGATTTTCAGGCGTTTAGCAAACAGATTCTCTTTTGTTAACTCTTTTTTAAACACGCTATTTTCCGATTTCAGCTTTCACCTTCATCCATCCGGTATGAATCCGGTGGAGAATATACACTGTCCGCTTAAAAATGAAATCCCTTAGCCAAGCGGAAAAGAGGCAAATTCATTGGCATTTAACGCCGGAAATTCTGATCTGCTCCCTGAGCCACATAGCCATTCGCACTTGTTCCAGGTCCCATCATCATCTTAGCGCTAAAATAAAAACCGGCAGATTGGAACCTGCCGGTTTATTGTTTTCAAATGTACCCGAGGGAATGATCAATCAGACTTCCCAGGTATCTCCTGAGTAGAACAGGGTTTCCAGTGTGCTTTTGCCCCGTTGCTTTTTTGCCTGCTTGATCTGTTCATGCAGCAAATCGTCATAGGTGGGTGCGTCAACTGCCCGCAAAACACCAAATGGTGTGGGGAAGTGGGCGTCCAAAGACATTTGCAGCAACATGTTGGTGATAATGGGATTGGTCTCATCATGATGCAGGATGTTTTCCGGTGTGTACTTATCCCCCAGCTCCACCACCCGCGGATGGCTCCCGTCAATGATGATGCCCTTGTCCTTTTCTTTCCCAAACACCATGGGTTTGCCATGCTCAACATACAGGGCATAGTCGGGACGGGTCTTTTTATTGGAGACATCCTCAAACTCACCGTCATTAAAAATAATGCAGTTCTGATAAACCTCGACAAAAGAGGTACCCTTGTGCTTCTGCGCCCGCGTGAGCACATCCTGCATTCCCTTGGCATCCACATCAATGCCCCGGGCGATAAAGGTCGCCTCCGCACCAAATGCTACCGAGGCCGGATTAAAGGGACGATCCACCGAACCCCATGGGGAGGATTTGGTCTTCATGCCCAATTGCGATGTGGGTGAATATTGTCCCTTGGTCAGTCCGTAAATGCGGTTGTTAAAAAGGATGATGTTCAGGTCAATGTTCCGCCGCAGGACGTGGATCATGTGATTACCGCCGATGGAAAACCCATCACCATCGCCTGTAATAACCCAGACCTCCAGCTCCGGGTTCGCCAGTTTCACACCACTGGCAATGGCCGGTGCCCGACCATGGATCCCGTGGAAACCATAGGTATCCATGTAGTACGGAAAGCGGCTGGAACAACCGATCCCCGAAACAAAAACATATTTCTCTTTTTTCGTTTCCATCTCCGGTAGCACCCGCTGCATGTTGGCCAGGATGGCATAGTCGCCACAGCCCGGACACCAGCGAACTTCCGAAGACGAAACGAAGTCTTTGCGCGTCAGCTTTATCTCATTGGTTTTAACTTCACTCATGGTAACTACCCTTTATCTTAAAATCCCGGTCCGTTAACCGAGCATCTCATAGATTTTTGCTTCAATCTCCGAGGCTTTAAATGGTTGCCCCTGAATCTTATCAAGACCTGTCATTTCCCGCTGAAAGTTCATTCTGAATATCTTGATGAGCTGCCCCAGATTGACCTCCGGAATCAAAATTTGCTCAAACTTATCCAGAACTGATTCCAGGTCATTAGGCAAGGGATACACCCAGCGCAGATGAACCTGGGAGACATCATAGCCCTTTTCACGCGCGCGTTCAACAGCGACATGGATGGAGCCAAACGTGCTTCCCCAGCCAATCACCAGCAGCTTGCCGCCCTTTTTATTTCCATAGATTTGGGTGGGCGCATACTCGTTCGCCACGCGCTTGATTTTTTCGTCCCGCAGGTGAATCATTTTCTCGTGGTTCAATGGCTCGTAATTCACATTGCCGGTCACATCTTCTTTTTCCAGACCACCAATGCGGTGCTCCAGCCCGGGCGTTCCCGGAATAGCCCAGGGACGCGCCAGCGTTTTCTCATCCCGCAGATAGGGTTTATAAACCCCATCTTCCTCCAGAATGGATTTGTCCGGATGCTTCACGTCGATTTTCGGCAAATCTTTCGGATCGGGAATGCGCCAGGGTTCAGATCCCAGACCCAGATATCCATCCGAAAGCAACAGAACGGGTGTCATATACTTAAAAGCGACTTGTGCTGCTTCAAAGGCCGCGTCGAAACAATCGGTCGGTGACTGAGCAGCGATAACCGGTACCGGCGCTTCACCATTACGGCCATAGATAGCCTGCATCAGGTCGGACTGTTCCGTCTTCGTAGGTAATCCGGTGGAGGGACCACCGCGCTGCACATCCACAATAACCAGTGGTAATTCAGTCATCACCGCCAGGCCGATGGCCTCGGATTTCAATGCCAATCCTGGGCCGGATGTGGTGGTGATGGCCAAGTCGCCTGCGAAGGATGCACCAATTGCCGAAGAAATCCCGGCGATTTCATCTTCCGCCTGAAACGTTTTCACGCCAAAATTTCGAAGTGCCGATAGAGCATGGAGAATTTCACTGGCCGGCGTGATAGGATAGGAGCCCAGGAACAATTCCTTGCCCGCCTGATTAGCAGCCGCCACAAATCCATAGGCAACTGCGTCATTTCCGGTGATGCTCTTGTAGCGTCCCGGCTCTGCTTCCGCTCTATCTACCCGGTAGGTGGTGGTGAAAATTTCGGTGGTATCGCCATAATTGTAACCGGTTTTCAATGCAGCGATATTCGCTTTGGCGATCTCCGGTGCATTCTTGAATTTTTCTTCCAGCCACGTGATGGTACTGTCCATGGAACGATTGTACATCCAGAAGAGCAGTCCCAGGGCGAACATATTTTTCGTCCGCTCAATGTCCTTGGAAGAAAGACCGGAATCTTCCAGCGCATTGGTGACCAGCTTGGTCATTTCAACTGAATAGAGGTCGTAATCATCCAGCGACTCGTCTTCCAGTGGATTGCTGTCCCAGTTGGCCAGCTTCAGATTGCGATCCGTATACGCATTGGCATTAGCCAGGATGACACCGCCCCGCTTTAAATCTTTCAGGTGGACTTTTAAAGCGGCCGGATTCATGGCCACCAAAACGTCCGGAGAATCGCCGGGTGTGTAAATGGCGTGGGAACTGAAATTCAGCTGGAAAGCGCTTACACCGGCCAGGGTTCCGGCAGGGGCGCGAATTTCTGCCGGATAATTGGGCAGTGTGCGGAGATCATTCCCCTGAATTGCTGTGGTTTCGGTGAAGCGGGTACCGGTAAGCTGCATACCGTCGCCCGAATCACCAGCGAAACGAATGGTTACTTCGTCTATGCGTTTAATCACCTTCGTTGTCATTGAAGCGTACTCCTAAACTTTTTTAAAAATATATGCGTGCAAATGGTTAACAATTAAAGTGCCAAATGCCCTGATTCGACCTGTGAAGGGTGCGAATTGAGCCGGGGTTGAAGGGGGTTATTGCAATAAATAGAGACGACTCTGCTCAGGTGTTTTTTAAGGGACTTAAATTCCGTATTAAAACAAGTCATCGGCATCGGCAAATCTATACCGTTGAATTGGAATTTCAAATCGCTTACAGGAAATTTTGTGGCAATCGTCACAGGATTGCGCGTATCAACCATTTCTACCGTAAATAATTGTGTTCATTAATTTTAATTCGAGTACTTCAGAATGTTAAATCCCAGCGCCATATCACAAACAGTACTTCCCGACACGAAACTTCAAAAGATGACAATTTTGGTTAATCCGTCACATCAGAAGCCGATGCGTCGTCCTTTTCCTTTTTACCGGGAGCCAGGCGCTGCTTCATGGTGAGGGATTTTACCACATAATCTTTCAATTTTCGCTGAGCCTCACCGTACACACTATGGCGAGGGAAGTGACCCCGCTTGTTCATCTCACCAGCCGGTTTTCCGGTGAGAATTTCAATGCCCTCATGGATATTACTCACGGACCAGATGCTGAACTTGCCAGCTGCTACCGCCTCCGTGACTTCCCGGTTCAACATGAGCTGTTCCACATTCCCTTCCGGAATGATAACGCCTTGCTCACCTGTGAGTCCTTTTTGATTACACACTTTAAAAAAGCCTTCAATTTTTTCATTCACACCACCAATGGGCTGGACTTCACCGTACTGATTCACTGAACCGGTAACCGCAATGCCCTGTTTGATGGGATAACCCGAAAGGGAAGAAAGGATGGCATACAGTTCAGTAGAACTGGCGCTGTCACCATCCACACCCCCATAGCTCTGTTCGAAGGTAATGCTGATGGATATTGACAGGGGGTACTCCTGTGCAAAAATCTGCCCCAGATAGCCGGAGAGAATGTAGATGCCCTTGTCGTAGGTTTTTCCGGACAGTTTAGCCATCCGTTCCACATTTATCACCCCCGATTTCCCCATGAATGTGGTGGCGGTGATACGCACCGGTTTCCCGAAACCGGACTCACCGATGCTGTACACTGCCAATCCATTGATCTGTCCCGTCCGCTCTCCCGCCGTGTCCACCAGAATGGTTCCGCGATCGTAGCGTTCCTGGATCTTCTCTTCCATCAGTCCAATGCGGAAATGCCGTTCGGTAATGGCTTTTTGCACATCTTCGGTGGTAACCGTATTGTGGTCGTTGCTTTGGGCGAAATGGGCAGACTCCATGATGACACTCACCAATTCCCCGAATTGCAGACTCAGTTTGGTCTGGTCATCCGCCAGCCGGGAGCCGTGGGACAAAATTTCTGCCACACCATCAGCGGTAAACGCCGGGAGCTCCCGCTCCGTACAAACCCGGGCGATGAATGCGGCATACTCGCGCTCTACAGAGGGGCTGCGTTGTACCTCATAATCAAAATCAGCCCGTACTTTGAAGGTTTTTCGGAAATTGTCATCCACGCTCTGGAGATATTGAAAATAATCGGAGCGGCCTATAAGAATCACCCGCACATTGAGCGGAATGGGCTCAGGTTTCATAGAGGTGACCGAGGAGAATCCGAACTGTTCATTCACATCTTCAATCTGGACTTTCTGGTTCCGCAGGGAGCGCTTCAGGGCTTCCCACACATAAGGATTCTGCAATATCGACTCAATATCCAGGATCAGAATGCCACCGTTGGCGCGGAGTAGTGAGCCAGCCTGGATCATGGTGAAATCGGTGATCAAGCCCCCCAGAATCGCACGCTTCTCAATCCGACCAAAAACATTGTAATAGGTGGGATTGGAATCAAAAACGACCGGTCCTCCTTTTTGCGTGCTGTTGTCCACCAATATATTCACCCGGTAGCGAATAAAGGGATTCTCAGATGGCAGCAAGCCCTCCTGCCCATCATTCTCTACAGCTTGCGCATCGTCTGCCGATTGTCCCAAAAACATAGCCAGATTAGAGACAATATCCATTTCTACCAAATCCAGGTAGGCACGTAATGACTTCTGGCGGGGATAGCGGTGTTTCAGATGGTCAATACGTGGCTTTACCGCAGCCAGACCGATGTCTTCGTTCAGCTTTTCCAATGCATCCTGCGTTAATTGATCAATGCTGGCGATTTCCCGCAATGTGTCACTGATGAGAGTCTGTACAGACTTGATGGCTTCAATAAATTTTTCTTTTTCCGCATCGGTGAGCTGGTTGTACTGCTCCTCAGAGAGAGGCTCCTTATCCGCCATGGGAATGGTTTGAAAACCCGCCTCCGTGTACTGAACCTGGATTTGTTGCTTTTCTGCCTTACGATTTAATTCGTCGATGAGCGAACTTCGCTTTTCATTAAACTCACCGGTTACTTTTTTACGCTCGCGTTGATAATGCTCCCCCTGGAATACCCGCGGCAGATCCTGACGCAGAGATTCAATCAGCCGACCCATATCCTTGGAAAACTTTTGGGCATTACCAGCTTTTAATTCAATGACCAGGGGATGGTATTCATTGACAAAATTGTTCACCACAATGAGATCGGGCGGTGTTTTCCGCTTTGCGGCGAATTTCTTTGCAATGCTTTCAATAATCGTTGCTTTGCCGGTACCCGGATAACCGCCCACGAAGATGTTGTAACCCGGGCCGTTCATCTCCAGACCCAGTTCCAGAGCTCGTACTGCACGTTCCTGACCGATGACCGCTGTGAGTGGTTTCAGATCATCCGTGGTTTTGAACGGAAAATCTTCCGGATTGAAACTGGCACACAGATCCCGGGCGTCAAGTTTTCGCATATGAATTGCCTCCTGAAAGGACATTTATTGAACAAGGGGTGATTCGAAAAAGGGTATGATTCATTCTTGGAAAGTTTAAGGAATTTTCCGGCTGGTTGTTAGGGCAATTGTATCCCGGCAGAGCCGGCTTCGATTCGTCGCCTGGTTATAACAACCATAATCAGGATCGCAGGTATTTGTTGAATGTTAACTAATTTCATTGTAATTTGGCGCACTACGGGATGGAGGCCGTCGCAACCACTATAAATTACATAGCTTTATGCAAGTGCGATTTATCGCACAGGCTGTGTGGTAAATCACAGCGTAAAGTAGATAAAATTGAGGATATTTGCGCAAAATCATCAAGGAGGCGAACTATGTTTACAAACAGAAACTTTAGAACATGGTGTGCCATGACAGTCGCCGGATTAGTCATGCTCATGCCACTGCTCAGTTTTGCATCTTCTGACACGACCCCATCCACCAGTGTGGACAAGGTGGTGAAGCTGCGACAGATGCAGAATGAACAGACACAGATGAATAATATTCGGTTAAATGCCAAAGCGCAGAAACAAGCTCCCGAGCAGTTTCAGATTCTTGAGCAGATAAAGCTGGAGGGTCGTGTCACGCAGAGTCGTGATAACAAAATAAACCGGCCAAATCTGGAAAAACGGATACAATTACACCGGATGCAGGGGGTAAATGTCCCGACTGCGAACCCGATGCCCCTTTCCACCAGGGAAGTCATCTATGGTTCGGGCATGCTGTCCTTATCAGATTCACTCATCTATTTCAATTTTGAAAACGGTACCGGGGGTAGCGATTCCACGGGGATGGATGTGATGATCTCCGGGAATGAGGGCACCAATTTCGGGAATGAAGGCTGGTCCGGCTATCCCAACTTTGACGATCCCAGTTTGTTGTATTTCTACAATGAAGCTGGTAGTCTGGACGAGGTCAGCCAGGTAGCGGCAATTGATGATCCCGAACAAATCTGGACCACCATCTCCTGGGACTGGAATGGCGGGAATAACGGTCAACCGCTCGCAGTAGGAAACCTGTGGGTTGTTTATACCCGCACAACCAATTGCTATGTGGT